>QHZM01000474.1 GCA_003224665.1 Acidobacteriota bacterium | reverse complement strand
CGCTCCCTTCGCACGCCGCCATCTTAACAGGGACTTACCCGATGCTGAATGGCGTTCGCGACTTCACGTCTCCCGGCCTCGCGGCGAATGTCCCCACGCTCGCTGAAATCCTTCGTCGAAACAGCTACCGCACCGCAGCCTTCGTAAGCTCGTTTGTCCTTAATTCGATGTGGGGACTGAATCGGGGCTTCGAAGTGTATGACGACAGCGTGGACTTTGACGCCCCACAGGCGAAGAATCTTTCCCTGCTCGAACGGCGCGGGGACCGCACTGTGGACCGTTTCCTCAACTGGCTGAAGAAACGGGAATCGAAGCCGTTTTTCACCTGGCTCCACCTGTATGACCCTCACAGCCCTTATCGCCCGCCGGAGCCTTTCCGCACAAGATACTCGGCCCGACCGTACGACGGGGAAATCGCCTTCGACGATTTCCAGGTGGGGAGGGTGGTCGAGCGTTTGCGGGAGCTCGGCCTTTATGAAAACACTTTCATCGCCCTTCTCAGCGATCATGGCGAATCACTCGGCGAACACGGGGAACGTGAGCACGGATTTTTCGTCTACAACGCCACACTGCGCGTTCCCCTGATCTTGAAACTCCCAGGCAAGCTCACCGGGCCCCGCTTCATTTCCCAGCCTGTGGGGACTGTGGACATTGCACCAACAATCGCCCAGGTCTGCAGGATCCCTCCTCCGGAAACTACAGCCTTTCAGGGGCATTCGCTTCTCGGCGTCACTGCGGGAGTGGCCTCGGGAAGCGATTACGCCGTTTACGGGGAGTCGTACTATCCAAGAAACTCCTTCGGCTGGCACGAGCTTCGGACGATCATTACACCGCGCGTTAAATTCGTGGATGCGCCGAAAGCGGAACTCTATGACCTCGAGCGCGATCCCGGCGAGCGTGTGAATCTCATTTCCGAGAACTCCGCCGCTGCCGCGAGCTTGCGGGAAAGGCTCGGGGAATTCGAGAGGAGATTTGGCAACAGCGCGGCGGGGTCGGCGGTCCCGCTCGACCCCGAAACGGTGGAAAAACTCAGGTCATTGGGTTATGTGGCTTTCGGGACAGGCTCATCCGACGACCCCAAGGCCGGACGGGCAGACCCTAAGGACAAAATCGCCACATTCAATCAAATTCTCCACGCGAGCGATTTGACACGTTCCGGACGTTTCGCCGAGGCCGACGGTCTGCTCAACCGCCTGGAAGGAGAGGAAACTGATCTTTACGTCCTCTATTTCTCGCGGGGGGAAAATTACTTAGCCTGGGGTCAGCCCGAACCCGCCGTCGAACAGTTCCGCAAAGCCCTCAACCTCAATCCCACCTTTGACCAATCTGCACTTGGCCTCGGCCGCGCTTATTTCCTGCTCGGGCGCGATGCGCAGGCCGCCGAGGCACTCGAACTCGCTCTGAGGTTGAACCCCAATAATTTCCCGGCTCGCCTGGCGCTCGCCAAGGTCTACTGGCGCGAAGAACATCCTACGAAAGCGGAATCAGAGCTTGCCAGGGTGGTCGAGGCCCATCCGGACTATTCCGAGGCGCGCGCCGTTTACGGAATCATTCTGGTGAAATTGGGAAAATATCGTGAGGGATTGGCCGAGCTCCGGTGGGGGATCAACCTGGGCTACCAGGGTGCGATTGCTTACAACTATCTTGGCATCGCCGAAGCCCACTCAGGGAATCGTCGCGAGGCCGTCAAAGCCTACGAGAATGCTGTGACGCTTAACCCTCGCTACGCAGCCGCTTACTTGAACCTTGCGCTGGAGTACCGCCAGGCCGGCCGTCCTGCAAAGGCCGAAGACTACTATAAAAAGGTCTGCGATCTCAGCACCGAACTGTGTCGCCAATACGCCCCACAATTCCCACCGGCGTCGAAGTAGAGGGGACTGCGACCCGCTACCGCAATCGGCTAGAGGCCGCCCGAAACACAACAAAAAGAGGCCGGGATCACTTCCGGCCTCGCTGGAATGGTTTTTCTTCGGATCGGGCTTAAAAGGACAACCTCAGCGCGAACTGAATCTGCCGAGCCGCGTACGCCTGAGTGGTCAAGCCGAACAGCGACGTGCTGAAGCCAAACGTTGCGCTGGGCATCTGCAGGTTGGTCCTGTTGAAGAGGTTAAACGCCTCGGCGCGGAACTGGAGGTTGGCCCGCTCGCCCGCCTTGATGTTCTTGAACACCGAGAAATCAATTTCCTGGAAGTTCGGCCCACGGAAGGTGTTCCGGCCCAGGCTACCTTCGTAGCGGCCGGTGTAGTTGGTGCAGCCCGGCACCGGAGACGGCGTGCAGACTCCGCCCACCTGACTTGGGTCGTAGAAAGACGTCGGGCTCAGGTTCGTCGGGTGGTCGGCCTCGAACACCGTCCGGTCATTCGAGTAAGAGTTGCCGAACGACGGCTGATTGG
>QHZM01000473.1 GCA_003224665.1 Acidobacteriota bacterium | reverse complement strand
CCAATTTGAGCATCAGCAAAAGCGATTTCGCCGTCGTAGAGGTGATCGACGTATTGGCTGCGGTAAGGTTCAGGTGGGCGATAAGGGCTATGGGGATCGTAAAGATGAAGCCACACGAAAAAGGGCTTCCCGTCTCTGTGATTGAGCCAGTCGAGCATCCGATCAACGGTGCGATCCCCCCTTCGTTCCAGCATGAGCAGGTCCTGGGCTCGTACCACGCCGGGCCCCACATCGTCGTCGTACACTTCGAATCCGCGGTTTAGCCCCCACGTTGAATTCAGAACGAATGAGCTAACAAACGCTGCGGTGTGATAGCCGTTGCGGCGAAGGATTTCGGCGAGCGTGGGGACATTCGCCGCGAGGCCGGGAGACGTGAAGTCGCGAACGCCATTCAGCATCGGGTAAGTCCCTGTTAAGATGGCGGCGTGCGAAGGGAGCGTGATGGGCACCTGCGCGTAGGCGTTCTCGAAGCGCACGCCCTCGGAGGCCAGGCGATCGATGGTCGGAGTTTTGATTCGCGCATATCCGTAGCAGCCGAGATGGTCGGCCCGAAGCGTGTCGATGGTGATGAGAAGGACCGAGGGCGGAGGCGACGGGCCGGGGCGTCCCGGCCTTGAGCGCGCCGGAAGAGACGAGCCCAGAATCACGACTGCGGCGGCGAAGGCGACCACCACCAGGCCGGGACGCGCATTTTGCATCTTCCTAGTTTGTTCGATGATCCCTGATGTTGGCCAGCAATTTCTTGATGGCCGGCGCCTGTGGGTCCGAGGGACTGGCTCGAAGATAGGCTTCGAGTTCGGTGCTTGCGGCGCTCAAGTCGTGCTTCCGGAGGTATAGGTTGGCGAGCTGTAGCCGGACCCGAGGAAGGCCGGTTGCGTCGAGGGAGCAGGCGGTCTTCAGGTTGCGCTCCGCGTTGTCGAGGTCGTCCAATTTCAAGTATGCGGAACCGAGAAAAAAGTAGCCAAGCGCGGACTTGGGCGAACGCTTCAGCCCTTCTTCCAGCCGGGAGACGGCTTCGCGGTATCGGCCCTGTTCGTAGAGCAGGTGGCCGGCGTTGATGTAAGCCTCTCCGTCAGCGGGATTCATCTTGATCGCCTTCAAGAACAAGGCTTCGGCCTTGGCAGGCTCCTTTTGTCTCAGAAAAATTGCTCCCAGGTTATTGAGCGCGGGGTAAAAGTCGGGGGCGATTTCGAGCGCCCGTTGGTAGCGGGTCGCAGCGGCCTGCAGCTTCCCTTCTCTGACCAGCTTGTTGCCTGTCTCGAATTCGCGGAGCGCTTTAGGATCGAGGGGAAGTGTCGGGCCCTTGGCGTTGAGCTGGAACGAGCGCGCGCTGCCTGAAATGACCTGGGCGGGCGCGTCGGCTCGATCGGTAGCCGGCTCCAAAGACAAGTTCACATGAGCCCTCGGGTTTAACTGCATGTCGAGCACGACGGCTTGCCGCGCGGGCCGGTAGCCCTGGATTTGGACAACCACCCAATACGTTCCGCTGGGAAGGGCTCGAAATGAAAAGCTCCCGCTTGAGTCCGTGTACTCTTCGCCGGCGGGCAAATCGCCTTCGGCAAAAAGATACACGAGTATGCGTTCGAGCCCGCCGCGAACACCCGTGACGCGGCCGGAGACAGCGCCCGACGGTCCCTGTGCCTGGAGCGCGACCAGCGAGGCGCAGAAAACAATCAGCAGGCTTCCCAGGAAGCTCGAAGCGAATGTGTATCCATGCCGGTGTCCGGAAGTCTTGAATATTATCACGCGGCCTCCTGCGTCAGTTTCGCAGGCCCGGCGGGCCGACCTTGCGGACTCGCCTCGCAGGGCTGAGGGCAATCTTAACCCCATTCTGAGATCAGGAACAACTGAGCGGAGGAGGTCGATAGCGGGATACGACACGGGCTAGCGCGGACGGGCCAAGTTGAATTCTCTCTGCCCTTCGGCCGCGCGCCCGAGCGCCTGATAGGCCCGGCCCAGGTGGTGATGAGCCCTGCGCATTCCGGGAGCGATCGCCACAGCGCGTTCCAGTTCGCGTACGGCGTCGTCGGTGCGGTTCAGGTAGAGGTAGAGCTCTCCGAGGGCTTCGTGGGCCTCGGCATAGTCGGGGAAGATCTGCACAGCGTGCTGGAAGGATTGAATGGCCTCCTCGACGCGTTTTTGACGGGTGTAAATGGCACCGAGGTTGTACGCCGCGGCGAAGTTCGTGGGATCCATTTGGAGCACGGCCACGAAGGATGTCTGCGCGCCCGTCAAGTCGCCGGTTTCCAGTTGGGTCACGCCCAGATAATATGCCGCCAACGAGAACTTGGGGTCGAGTCGAAGCGCGGACTCAAAATGCTCGATGGCGTGGCGAGAATCCTTCATCCGGGAGTAGTCAAGCGCCATCAGGTAGTGGATGCTCAGGGAGTTGGCCTCAACCTTTTCCGCCTCGCGCAACTTGTGCAACGACTCCTCGTAGCGGCCGTGCTGGCCGTCGGCCATCGCCTGGGCGACCAGTTCGT
>QHZM01000480.1 GCA_003224665.1 Acidobacteriota bacterium | reverse complement strand
CTCACGCCGGAATATTCGTTCACGCTGGACCATCGCCAATCCTGGGACCGCTCGACGAGCCCGGCTTTGACCGGGTTCAAGTGAATGTACTCCACCTTCTCGTTGTATTCTCTCACCGTGCGCAGAGCACGGTCGAAAAAGCGAGCTTGCCACAGCTCGCCCGATTGGGCGCGGCGCCGGTTCATCAAGATCATTGAGCTGGTCTTGACGGATTTCATCACCAGCGAGATCGTGAGCGGATACACCGGCGCGCAAATAGCATGCCAGTGATCGGGAAGAAAGACCCAGGCGGTCAAATAGAATGGGTGCATAACTCGCGCCCGGTTGAAAGCGAGCGCCAGCAGATGGAAATCGGCGTCAACGAGCTTGGCGCGCTCTTTCAGCAGGCGCACGGTGATGAAGAAATATCGATCGGAAAGAAAAGGACGACGGAGCCGTGACACGGCGCTAGAATACAGCAGCTCGGACGCCGCCACCAGATAAGAGCCGCGGACCTCAAGAACGGAGGTCCGCGCTACCTTGCTGCAAACATCATTAATATCCTTTCGCCGCTTCTTTAATCCTCCTTGCCAGTTTCTCGATTTTTTCAGCTTGACTAACGATCTTGAGCGACAGGACGTTTTCGTTCGACCTGCCCAGCTCCTCTTGAAGAGATTTGACGAGCGCGGCGAGTTCATCCGCGTTGCGCTTCATCTTTTCGAAGTTTGACTTGAGCAGCTCCTGCCTCTGCTTGCTCGGGATCTGAGGGGTCGGGCCCGGTTCTTGCGGTGTAATTTGCTCCTGCCGTTGTGCTTGCGCCTGCCCGGCCGCGAGGGGTCGAGCCATCGCGAGCATCAGGAGACAGCACAGCAAGGCACGGGCCATGCCCCCATCACGCGAGTGAAGGCGCATCACATCGTCCTTTCCCCCGGCGCATTTGGCCAACATCCGGGTGTCGAAGGCAGGTCAAAACTGGTCTTCACCTTCGCGCCGGCTGACCTTGTCGATTAACCAATCGGTCAGACCTGCGCCCTTCTGCGGCCCTTTCGTCAGGCCTCACACCGGCAGCTTCGAGATCTTTCAGTTTATGCCCAAGCCGGGAGCACGAGCAACCAGTCATAAAGATTTCCGCGCCTTTGTCGATAAATTAGGCGGTTGTTAAAGGATGAAATCGGCCGCGACTTGGCCGACTCACAACAGGTCGGGAGACGATGATTGCGACGCCCTGCGGATCGGCCGGAGCTCCGCCAAATTCGAGACTCCGCCAGCGTCCCGTAAGTGCCGTCTTGCCAAGTGGCAGCGGACGGGTTATCGTACAGCCGCTCGCGCGAAGCTTCAGGGCGGGAAGTCAGATGGGAGGCGCTGACTCGGCGGGCGCAGGTCCAGCGAGGTCACAGTGGCAGCGGCTTTTCGAGAAGACAAAACCTTGGTCTCAGTGGACCTCGAATGCCTGTCCTGCCACCAGCGCGGACGAGTTGACCTCACGGCGGAAACGTTCAAGGAGCTGAGCGCCTCCTGGAAAATCCTGCAGAATTGCGGAGTGTGCGGAGAGGTCACCGAATGGAGCTTCGCCGAAGCGCCGGTCGAGGCCGAAGAGCAAGTGGATTTTTGGGACTGGGTGGCGACCACCGGGGAGTTTTTCGAGCGTCGCGACGCGGCGAAACAGGACGAACGTCGCAAAGAACCTCGGATCGATGTTCACGTCCCCTTGTGCATCGCCGCCGCGGATGGTGAGGAAGAAATGGTAGCTTCCCAAAACATTTCGAAGACCGGACTCTGTTTCCTGAGCCTGAAGACTTACCAGTCAGGTGAAGCATTGGAGGTGACGCTCCAACCTCCGGGAGCGCTCGCTCCGCAGACCAAGACCGCCACGATTGTTCGGTCCACTCCGGCCGGGAGCGGCATGACCCTTTACGGCGCCCGG
>QHZM01000479.1 GCA_003224665.1 Acidobacteriota bacterium | reverse complement strand
TTGGGGTTTATCCGCCGGACGCGGGGGTGCTGTGAAGCACGCTCCGAGGTCTCCGGCACTAGGATTTGGGTTTTTCGATGAAACTCAAGTCTTACCGAAAAGGAAACGACCATGAGCGCCCACGAGGAGCTCATCAAGGCACGGCTGGCGCGCAGGCAAGACGGCTCGAAGCCGCGCGAGGCTATTCCTCTTCCTCTTCAGGCCCGCTGTCCCCCATCTGCTCGACCAGGTAGTTCTGCAGACCAATGTCCTTAATCAGGCTGAGCTGCGACTCGAGGAAATCGACGTGGTCCTCTTCGTCGTTGAGGATGTCCTCGAGGAGATCCGCGGAGGCATTATCGCCCGCCTTTCGGCAGGTGGCGATGGCGTGGTTGTAGGCGGTCACGGCGCTCTTTTCGAGGGCCAGGTCATTTTCGAACTGTTGTTTCACTTCCTTGCCGATGTTCAGCTTCGGGATGTCGTTCAGGTTGGGCAGGCCCTCCAGGAAAACTATGCGTTCGATAAGTACTTCGGCGTGCTTCATCTCACCGATGGCCTGTTTTTTCGTGAGCCCGTAGAGGCGTTTGTAGCCCCAATTACTCTGCATTTCCCCGTGAAGGAAGTATTGCATGATCGCGGCGAGTTCTTCTTTCAGCATTTCTGACAACGCATCTACGACTTCGGGTTTTCCTTTCATGCTCGCTCATCTCCTCTGTTTGCGCTTGCATCAAAAAGGCTAGCAGATTCAGCCACAGACTTCCAGAAAGGACTTGCTCAGGATGCCGGGGTGAGGTTTGAGTTGGTCTTTTTCTCACGGACGTGCGCGATCAGCCGGCGCACGCTGTTCGCGAGCTGGACGACTTCACCCTCACCCTGAACGTCAAATTCGATTTCGTAATTCCCCGCCGCCGCGTGGTCGACGGCGGTCTTCAAGTCCACGAGCGGCTTCACCACCTGGCTCGGCAAAAGGAAGCTGACCCAGACGCTGAGCAGAAGGGTGAGCGCCGAGACGATGATCAAGACCCATTCGGCCCGGCGCACCAGCATGCGGGTCTGCTCATGGTCGCGTTGGACCCTGTCCCAGCTCCGCCTTTCGAGCTCAGCCGCCAGCCGGATGAACTCGCTGCTGGAGCCTCGCAGGTCCGTCGTGATCTGGCCGAAGGCGGGGTCTTCCGCGACCAGCGTCGCCGCCACCTGGGCATCCAGCGAGCCGACGCGGCTCTGAAGCTCCTGGATGATCTGGCGGCGGCTCTGCCGCCGCGCGCGCCTCAAGAGGTCGTTCAAGTCGCTTTCGTAGGCCCGGACCACCTCGCGCACGCGCTCCTCCGGCACGTCCGTCGGCTGTCCGAGGCGCGACACGGCCTCTTCTAGTCGCCCCCGGTAAAACTTCGTCTGGGCTTCCATCCGGTCCAAGGCGGGCCTTTCCTCGGGCTTAAGATCGCGGCAGGTCGCCAGAATTTGCTGCAGGATCGCCAGGGCCTGCCTGTTGTTCTGAAGCTCCTGGGGATCGTGCAACAGAAAATAGTTCCGCTCGGCCCGCCGGGCGTCGAGCATCTCTGTAGAGGCGCGTTCGGCCAGCGTGGCCGTGGGCGCATCTACGCTGACGATGCGGTCCACGATCCGGCCCGTGGCGATCAGATAGTAGATCGCCAGGATAATGACGGGACCGAGGATCAGACGCACCAGGGCAAGGCTATAAGCGACTCGCCGGCGCAGCGAGGCTCCGCGCGCGAAGACTCTCAGGGGCTCACGGACTCGCCAAACCATTCGTTAGGCTCCACCCGATAGAATGGGGGCAATCCGACCGACGTTCAAGGGCAAACCATCTAGGCCTTGGTGATGCACGCATCTTACCGCAAAATAGGAGTCAAGGAAGGGAAATAAGTGCCCCGCCCCAGGCACGGGTCGTCCAGGCCCCTTCCGGGAGGACCAAGCCTCAGGAACTTTTTGCCGGCCGGAGGCGTATTGTTAACAAGAGGCCACTACGGGGTCAAGGGAGGAGGCGCCATGTTCTGTCCCCAATGCGGTAAGTCTTACGAAGAAAAGGTGAACTTCTGTTGCCACTGCGGTGCCGCGATGTTTACCCCAGCCACACCGCGCGCGGGCAAGAAGCTGACTCGTTCACGGCGCGACAAGAAGATCGCCGGGGTGTGCGGCGGCTTTGCGGAGTACATGGAGGTCGATGCCACACTTGTCCGCTTGGTCTGCGTCATGTTAGCCCTCTTCGGCGGTTGGGGCCTGATTGGGTATCTGATTGCTTGGCTGGTTATGCCCCAGGAGCCCGTTGCGGAGCCCGCGCGTGCAAGCGGACCCGCCACTGCTGCCCAGCCCGCTCCGAGCAACTGAGGCATTGACCGGCCGAAGCCCAGCTTGTCAAATGGCGTTACTCCAGAGACGCCGCAGAGCGCGCCTCTGGCCGGGGTTTTTGCGCAGGATGATCTGGCGCAGCCGGGCAAACTCATCTGTATCAATTCTTTGGACTGTCCCGCGGCCTCGGTGGGGGCTGAAGGCGAGGATGTGGTCGAGTTCGGGCTTCCGCCTCA
>QHZM01000451.1 GCA_003224665.1 Acidobacteriota bacterium | reverse complement strand
CATTTGCCGGGCCCAGCGGTTATATCACAGCTTCTCAGACAGGGCACAGCCGACCCCACGCCTTTTCAAAAGAGCCATTGCCCGAGGACAGACGCTCCATGCCAACCGAAAACTTTTCTGTCGTGAGAATGCGGATTCGCGCGGCGACCCTCTGCCTTCTTCTCTCGAGTGTTGTTTGGTCTCGCCCCTCCTTGGCGGCAACGCTCAAAGCAGGCGTCGCCAGGGTTGACATCACCCCGCCCGCCGGCCTGCGAATGTGGGGATACGGGAACCGCAAGGGAGTTTCGACGGGAACGCTGGACCCGCTTTATGCGCGCGTCCTCGTGCTGGAAGCGGGTGAGAAGCGCTTGGCGCTGGTCACGCTTGACCTGGGGCGCATCTTCGGCCCGGCTTCGCTCGAGAAACTCCGGGCTACGGCGAAAAAATCGAGCGCGATTTCCTACGTCTTCGTTACGGCGTCGCACACGCACTCAGGGCCCGTAATTCAGGATGAATATCCTCCTGGCGGCGTGCCCGCCTGGGAAACGTCCGCCCTCGAGAAGATCGGCAAAGCAATCGAGGAGTCGTCCCAGCGCCTGGTGGAGGCGCGCCTCGGCGTGGGCTACGGCATCGCCTACATCGGTCACAACCGGCTGCGGGTTAACCCGGACGGGACTGTGACGTGGTTCGAACGAAATACGACGATGGTCCCCACGGCGCCAGTCGATCCCACCGTCGCGGTGCTTCGCGTGGACGCTTCGGACGGCAAGCCGCTTGCCATCCTCGTGAACTATTCCTGCCACGCTGTCGTCTTCGGCGCGGACAACCTTCAGTATTCAGCAGATTTTCCCGGAGTCATGGCCCAGACCGTCGAGAAAACTCTGGCGGCGGAAAGCGGCGCCCAGCCCATCTGTTTTTTCCTGCAGGGTGCCCCCGGTGACATTAATCCCTACCACGCCGTGACTCGCCTGGAGCAGGACGCAGTCAAAATGCGGTATTGGACAGGAGAGAGGCTGGGGCAGGAAGCGGCCCGCGTCGCCGGCAGCATCCGCACGCAAGCTTCGCCCGAGGCCAGCCTCGATTTCGCCGAGGACCTCCTGACTTTCCATTTGCGCTGGGACGCCGAAAAACTCCGCCAGGCCCTCATCGCAGCCTTTGGCCCCAAGGTTTTTGACGATTACGGCTCTCGCATCCGCGAGGAGCTGCATCTGCCCGTCGCGACGGTGCTCATCAACAAGCGCATCGCGCTGATGGGGATGCCGGGAGAGCCCTTCGTCGATTTTCAAGTGAACTGGCGTGACCGCTGTCCGGTGCCTGACGCTTTCTTCCTCGGGTACGCGAACGGGTATTTCGGCTACTTCCCCACAATCCGCGCCGCCACCCTCGGCGGGTACGGCGCCGGCAGCGCCACCTCCTGGGTTGAGGTTGGAGCCGGCGAGCGCATGGTGGACCATGCGATCGTCAGGACTTACGAAATGCTTGGCCGCCTCACCGATACGCCTGACGATTTGAAGAAGTAGCGCGCTGCGCTTTTCGCTTTACAAACGGTGCGGGTCTTTATGGCCGTAGCGGCGGCTTTACGCCGCCATGCTTTGGAGTGCGCTCGCTCCCGATAGGACCGGGACAGGTTGCCAGCGCTTCGGGGCGGCGGGAGCTAGCGCCCGCCTGGAAAAAGCGGAAGCAAGCCCCGACTTGTCGGGGCAGGCTTTCCGCACTCCAAAACTGGCCTTCCCGGCACGACTGAAGTCGCGCTCGGACGCGAATGCAGCGGCTGGTTCTTGCCAGCCCAATGTTCTGCCGCCCTAAAGGGCGGCGCTACGAGCGGGCGAGCTCAAAAACCGTTATCTCCGGCGGGGCGCCGATGCGCATGGGCACTCCGATGGTTCCTATCCCTCGATTTACGTAAAGCTGCGCCCGGCCCTTTTGGAACCAACCTTTGACGTAGGAAGTGATCAGCCGGCTGGGGGAGAGGCTGGGATGGATGAATTCGAGCGTGACCTGCCCGCCGTGAGTGTGGCCGGCCAGGCTCAGGTCAATGCCGAGCTCGGCGGCGCGGTCGAAGGAATTGGGGTTATGGGTGAGAAGGATGTTGACGGTGCCCGGCATTAATAATTTTTCGACTCCGCGCAAATACCTGCGCTCCACCTGGAAGCCGCGGAGCCTGGGTTCGCGGGCGCTCCGGAAATCCACTCCAATTAAATTGACCGTCTCGCCCCGCAACGCGAGGGGCGCTCGCTCCTGGCGGAGGATGCGGATGCCCCGGGCGGCGAAGAGCCGCGTTATC
>QHZM01000450.1 GCA_003224665.1 Acidobacteriota bacterium | reverse complement strand
GACGGAAATTTACGGGGCGACCTTGGTGAGAATCAGCGGGAACTACGATCAAGTGAACCGACTCTGCTCCGAGGTCGCGCAGAAGTATTCCTGGGGGATCGTCAACGTGAACCTGCGGTCCTATTACTCCGAGGGCTCGAAGACGTTCGGCTACGAAGTCGCGGAGCAGCTCGACTGGCGGCTGCCGCAAAACCTCGTCGTTCCCATGGCAGGAGGGTCGCTGATTACGAAAATCCAGAAAGCTTTCCACGAGCTGAAAACGCTGGGATGGGTCGAGCCGGCCGCGACAAAATTTTTTGGCGCCCAGGCCACCGGCTGCTCGCCCATTACCACCGCGGCCAAGAAGGGGACCACCGAGATCACCCCCCAGAAGCCGAACACGATCGCAAAGTCTCTGGCTATCGGAAACCCGGCCGACGGCTTTTACGCGGTGAAGACGATCCTCGGTAGCGGCGGGGCCGGTGAAGACGTTTCGGACGAGGAGATCATCGCGGGTATCCGCTTGCTGGCCGAATCGGAAGGGATTTTTACGGAGACGGCCGGCGGTGTGACCGTGTCCGTCGCGCGGAAGCTCATCGCGCAGGGCCGCCTCAGCCCGGACGAATCGATCGTCCTGGCCATTACGGGAAACGGGCTGAAGACGGTGGCGGCGCTGAACGGGCGGTTCGGCGGGGGCCAAGTCATCCGGCCGAAGCTCGCGGATTTCGAAGAGCACTTCCTGAAGCTTGCCGCCGCCAGAGCGTAGACCTTAGGTCGGCCGCAGACTCAAAGATGTTCGAAAACGTGACGCCAGAGGCGAAACCTGAGGATGGTCTGCCGTCCGGGGGATGCTAGCCCCGGGAACTTGGCGGTCTGATTTTTCCGCTGTCTCGCGAGGAGGTCCGCTTGCCCATCACGGTGCGAATTCCACCGCCGCTGCGGCGGTACACCGGCGGCGTTGAGACGGTTGAAACCTCGGCTTCCGATCTCTCGGGACTGTTCGACAGCCTCGAAAAGAAATTTCCCGGAATCAAGCAGGCCCTGTGTGCTGC
This sequence comes from Acidobacteriota bacterium, assembly GCA_003224665.1. Classification (GTDB taxonomy): domain Bacteria; phylum Acidobacteriota; class Terriglobia; order UBA7540; family UBA7540; genus QHZM01. Next base: position 927 of record QHZM01000450.1, on the reverse strand, counting down.
CGACGGGGCGCCGCAACGGTTTCTGAACATCTACGTCAACGACGAGGACATCCGTTTCCTGGGCGGAAATCAGTACACGTTCAAGGACGGCGACGAAGTCCTCCTGATCCCTGCGATCGCCGGAGGTTCGGTTGACCCTCGGCATCCCGCTGCTCGCTCGATGAGCAGCCGCGACTAACCATGTCCTCACGTGTCTCCCTGCGTGTTCCCGCCACGAGCGCAAACCTGGGCTGCCTTTTCGACTCCGCCGCGCTGGCCTTGAGTCTTTACCTCGAAATCCACGTGACGCCGCGCCAGGACGGCGCCGTGACGGTCCAGTACCGCGGCGCGACGCCCGAGCGCGTGCCCACGAATGAGAAGAATTTGATCGCGCGCATTATTTGGGACACCTTGCAGAGCTGGGGCAAACCTTCCGGGTTCGACCTGGAGATCGAGAACCAGATCCCCATCGGCGTAGGACTGGGCTCGAGCGCGGCCGCGATTGTCGGCTCGCTGGCGGTCTGTCACCGGCTGGCAGACACGGCCCTTTTCGACGAAGAAATCGTCTCTCTGGCCACGCGCCTTGAGGGCCATCCGGATAACGTCGCGGCAGCGTGGCATGGTGGCTTTACGGTGAGCGTTCAGGAGGGAGACAAGGTGAGGGCGTATTCGTGTCCCTTCCCCGAAGGGCTGGAACTCGTCGTCGTGGTGCCGGACTACCAGCTCCCCACCGAAGAGGCCCGCGCGGTCCTGCCGAAGCAATATTCCCGCGCGGACGCCATTCACAATCTGCAACGGGCCGCGGCGACCGCCGCTCAATTCTTTTCCGGCAGGAGCGATTTCCACCCGTCGTTCTTTGACGACCGCTGGCACCAGCGTCACCGCGCTCCGCTGGTGCCCGGACTGACCGAAGTCCTGGAATTCACGCATCCCCACCTCATGGGCTTG
>QHZM01000449.1 GCA_003224665.1 Acidobacteriota bacterium | reverse complement strand
ACTTTCTCTGGCTGCTAGCAACTCGTAACTGACCACTGGCCACTGGCAACTGACCGCTGCTTCTCGAATTCCAGGGGCACACGTCCTGGCAGATGTCGCAGCCGAACACGTTTGAGCCGACCGCGGGTCGAAATTCCCGCGGGATGGACCCGTTGAGCTCGATCGTGAAATAAGCGATGCATCGAGAGGCGTCCATAACGTAAGGCTCGACCAGCGCTCCGGTCGGGCACGCCTCAAGACACCGAGTGCACGTGCCGCACCGGTCCGGCGCGGGCACGTCCGGCCGAAGTTCGAGGCTGGTGAGTACTACGCCGAGAAAAAACCAGGAGCCCTTCTCCTCATTGATCAGGCACGTATTCTTCCCCATCCAGCCGATGCCCGAATAACGAGCCAGGGCGCGCTCCACCACCGGCCCCGTGTCCACGTAAACCCGCGTTTCGACTTGAGGCGCCAGAGCCTCAATCGCCGCCCGAAGTTTTTCGAGCTTAGCGCGCATGACCTCGTGATAGTCGTGTCCCCAAGCGTAACGGGAAATCCAGGCCCGGGGGATGTCATCGCGCGAGAACGGTCCGCCCGGCCGGTCGGGCTCCGCGGTTGCCGCAGCTCCAGAGGCCGGCGCCGGATGCGGTTGCGCGCCGCCCGCCCCGGCATTCGCGCCACGGCATGCTTCCGTGGAGTACGGACGCGGCGTGTTATAGATCAGTCCGGCGCAAATAACCGATCTGGCCGAGGGCAAGACGCGGCGGGGGTCCTCTCGCTTCGGGTTCTTGAGGTATTCCATTTCTCCGCCGAAGCCCCGGTCAACCCACTGCTTCGAAAACTCGAGGTCCTGGCCGGCGGTTACGGGAGCGACGCCCACCAGGTCGAAACCAATGGCCAGCGCGCGCTCCTTGATGAGTGAAATCGAAACCACGGTTTTATCGTACCGCAATATTTGGAGACTTGCCTTTCCACTTTCTGTCTGAAGTCGAAAACACGGGGCCGATGAGGACGGCTCTTGATAGACTCCGGCTGTGTCTGCGCAAGCGCAGGCAGGCAATTTTCGAAATTTAAGACGTCGTTTATCCCGGGAGAAACCCCATCAAGGGTGGTAGCGGTCAGTTACTTTTCCGGCGCCCCGTGACACGAAGGAAGGGCAAAGGCAGGGCAACATGTTGATTATTAAGCAGATTGCTCTCACCGTTCACTTCCCCATTTGAGCCATCCAACCTCGCAATTTGACCATTCGGCGCAAAGGACTTAACGCTAACCGCCTGAATTACCTACGATGACCGGGCAAATTCGGGCCGTCCCGGTGTGCCCGCGGCGGTCCAGCGTGGCGGTGGGAAGAAGGCTCCGCAGGTTTGCGCTTTTGCTCGGTAAGCCTTTGCAAAAGCAATTTCCTTTACCCAGACGCACAAAGTTTTAGCTCCGGGGGTGAAGCGGGGCCCTCCCGGCGCCAAGTGGCGAACGGACGGACGCGTTCAAATAAAAATATTGAGGAAGCCCTCATTCAGGGATTTCAGGAATCGTGCTTGAGGGAGCGGAGCTTCGTCATCACAATCAGAGGAGAAGAGGACCATGCCAAGAATTAAAGGCCAGCGGCTCATGAAATATTTCGACCAGGCCATCAGCGTCGCTGCCGGCGTTGCGTACGACACGATGCAATTTTTCAATAAGTACAATCCGAATCCTTCCTTTACCCCCAAATGGTCGGATAAGCCGCTCTTGAAATCCTGGCAGAAAACGAAACCGCCACTGGGTTGGCCCCGGCAGACCGATTCGCTTTGCCCGTCCTGCGTGAAGGAAGCGCGCGAGAAGATCATGAAAGGCGACCAGGACTATAAGGTGCTCATCAACGAGAAGGTGGGCGAGATCAAGGCGAGCATCATCGAGCGCGACGGCCAGGTCTGGATGGTCAAGGACTGCCCCATTCACGGCCACTTTGAAGACCTGATGGCCGCTGACTCTCGATTCCTCCAGTGGATCGAGAAGAATTTCCCCGGCCGGGACATCCGGGCCCACAACGACGAAAAACTCCACGACCACGGCTCGAGCTCGATCCGGCACGGCCGCGGGTCGGTCCTGACCGTTGACCTCACCAATCGCTGCAACATGATGTGCGACCCGTGCTTCATGGACGCGAACCAAGTGGGCTTCGTCCACGAGCTGACGTGGGACCACCAACGGCATCGAGTTCGCCAAGAGCAAGGAATTCTGCCGCCGCGCGTTCGAAGCGGGACTGCGTTACGCCTACTTGCAATTCGACGGCGTCGGGAACGACGCCAACAGCCACCGACAGGTGGGCAATCTGTTCGACGTGAAGCTCCGGGCCATCGAGAACATGCACGAGGCGGGCATCGAGATCATCCTCGTGACGACACTCGTGAACGGAGTCAACAACGACCAGGTGGGGCCGATCATCAGCTTCGCCCGGGAGAACCCGAGGAAGATCGCCTTTATCGCCTTCCAGCCGGTCTCGTTTACCGGGCGCGATGAAGACATCACGCCTGAAAGGCGTCTGCGCCAGCGCTACACGCTCTCCCATATGGCGCTGGACGTCAAAAAGCAGCTTGGGATCACCGAGCCTACGCGCGACTGGTTCCCAATCTCGCTGATGGGCGCCTTCGCGGACTTCGCCGACCTGGTCCACGGCCCGGAGGCCCAGTGGGGCCAAGTCAGTTGCGGCTGCCATCCGAACTGCGGCGTCGGGACCGCACTCATGGTCAACAAGGAAAACAACGAGTGGGCACCCGTGCCTCAGTTCCTGGACATTCCGGGGTTGGTGGGAGATATCCAGAAAATCACGGATGCCGGTCGCGGCAAGGTGTTTTCGAACTTGATGATGGGGCTCGCGCTGCTCAAGAACTACAAGCCTTTCAAGGCACCCCCCAGCCTGGCGCTGGTGGACCTGCTGAAGAAGTTTGACAAGTCCTTCGCGCTTACCGGCGACGAGCGGGCAAAGAAGAAGTACGGTTCTTCCGGCCCCGAGCGGACATACCAAGACACCCTGAAGCGCCGCTCCGACCCCTGGAACTTCCTCTTTATCGCCGGCATGTGGTTCCAGGACCTGTTCAACTATGACTTCCTGATTGGTACAAGAAGTACGGCAAGCACGAAATCTACGCCAAGGGGAAGAAGGTCAGCCTGGAAAACTACGAGCACTCTCTCCGCGTCAACCCTGAAGACGCGGCCCGTGTGCGGGAGAAGGCCAGCGACATCCCGATGACCGCGGCGGAGGAAGAAAAGGCGCGTCGTAAAGCCGCCTGGGAAGCCCAGCAAGCACGGCAGCTCTACGAAGAGCTGGTGCTCAAGAAACCCGCGCCGACGCTGGTCCAAATTGGAGTCGTGAACGCCGACGGCAAAGACAGCGGCAATTCCAAGCCGGTAAGCGAAAAGATCTCAGCCTAATTCCTCCGGTATTTGGTTTTGTAGTTGGGCCGCCCCGGTGGACCCGGGGCGGCCTTTTTATTTGGCTCCGGCGAGCGAGTAGCCCGCCGGGCAACGCTGGTAATCGGGCTAACCTACCTCGGGGCCGGTGGCGATAACTATAGAGGGCAGCAATTCCCCGGGGTGCACGGAAGCAGCCTCTGCTGCGGTCTGGTGACTCCCGGGCTGCCCTGGCCGCGCTGGCAACTTGGTGATGGGCGGACGGCTAGTGCCAGTACGGCATCCTGTGGCGTATTCAGCCCGAAAAGCGTAGTAAAATATCTACGAGAGCGGTTATGGCAACGGCAGTCCTCAATTCGCTTCCCGAAGCCTACGTCGAGCTGTCCGACCGGGAGCTGGACGAGCGGATCTTGCGGGCCAAGGCCCGGCTCGGCTCCCGCCTGGTGGTCCTGGGGCACCACTACCAGCGCGACGAAGTGGTGAAGTTTGCGGACTATCGGGGCGACTCGTTGAAACTTTCCCAAATCGCCGCCGCGCACCCGGAGGCCGACTACATCGTCTTCTGCGGCGTCCATTTCATGGCGGAGAGCGCGGACATCCTGAAGGCGGAGCACCAGGTGGTGGTCCTCCCCGACCTCAATGCCGGGTGCTCGATGGCCGACATGGCCAGCCTCGACCAGGTGGAAGTCTGCTGGGAGGAGTTGACCCGCGCGGGCTCGGGAAAAATTGTCCCGGTCACCTACATCAACTCCACGGCCGCCATTAAGGCATTCGTGGGCCGGAACGGCGGCGCGGTCTGCACTTCCTCGAACGCCTCAAAAATCATGGAGTGGGCGCTCGGGCGCGGCGAGAAAGGCTTGTTCATCCCCGATGAACACCTGGGGCGGAATACGGCTTACCGCATGGGCATCCCCCTCGAGCAGATGGCCGTCTGGGACCCTCACGAGGAATGCGGAGGACTGGCGGAAGAAGACATCCGCCGGGCCCGCGTAATCCTCTGGAAGGGTCATTGCTCCGTGCACCAGAGGTTTTTGCCGGAGCACGTCGAACACTCGCGGCAGAAGTGCCCGGGCATTCGAGTCATCGCTCACCCCGAATGCCGCTGGGAAGTTTGCCAGCTCGCGGACGAAGTGGGTTCGACGGAATTCATCATCCGCCAAGTCACCGAGTCGGCGCCGGGCAGCCAGTGGGCCGTGGGGACGGAGATCCATCTGGTGAACCGCCTGGCGCGCGAAAACCCGGACCGGTTCGTGATCACGCTCGACGATTGCGGGTGTTTGTGCAGCACGATGTACCGCATCTCCCCCCAGCACCTGTGCTGGACCTTCGAAAGTTTGCTCGCCGGGCAGGTGGTGAACCGCGTCAGCGTGGACGCCGAAACCAGGCGCTGGGCGCTCGAAGCGCTCAGCCGGATGCTCGAAATCAAGTAGCGACACAGCGGGATTCCCCGCACTTCTCTTGCATATGGCGGAACGGTATTTTAAGCGCCACGAGGCCGAAGGGCTGCTGCCCACAGGCCGTGGCCAAAATTATGGTCCTGGGAGGCTCGATTCCGCCTTACGCGAACCTGGCCAAGAAGAAGAAGGAGCGCGAACAGCTCACGGCGAAGCTGCTCGAAGCCGTCAACAAGATTCAGGAAACCGGGTGCGTCGTAAAAGACCTTGATGAAGGCTTGGTGGATTTCCCGAGCCTGCTCGACGGGCGCGAAGTTTACCTGTGCTGGAAACTCGGAGAACAGCGCATCGGGTATTGGCACGGAATCGACGAGGGCTTTGCGGGGCGCAAGCCTCTGGACGACCCCAAATCCGAAGAACCGCCGCCCGGCGGCACGCTCATTCAGTAAGAAACCTTCCTCATCAATCGCAGCCCCCAGGAACGCTCAGACGCCGACGGCGTTCCAGATGAGCGCAGTGTAGGGTCTCAGTATTCCACCTCGGACGCTTCACGCCGCGAGATGCTTCGGTCGCCACTCCGACCTCAGCAAGAGGACTAGCGAGCCGCCAACACGCCTCGCAGCTTGCGCCGGGCGCACTCAGGTTGTAGACTAAAACTTCAGGATTCCCGCAGGTTGAAAAGGGAGAAAACCCATGGCGTCTTCGATCCGTAGTGAATGGGTCAGGAAGCGCACCGGCCCCGTCGTGACCCAGATGCACTATGCCCGGAAGGGCATCCTCACGGAAGAGATGGAATACGTCGCGAAGCGCGAAAACCTTTCGCCGGAGCTGGTTCGTTCCGAAGTGGCGCGCGGGCGCATGATCATCCCCGCCAACATCCGCCACCTCGAGCTCGAGCCGATGTGCATCGGGGTCGCCTCGAAGTGCAAGATCAACGCCAACATCGGCAATTCCGCCGTGACCTCGAACATCGAGGAGGAGCTCGAGAAGCTGCACATTGCCGTGCACTACGGCTCCGACACGGTGATGGACCTTTCGACCGGCGGCGACATTCCGAAGATTCGAGACGCGAATTTGCGGAAGAGTCCCGTGCCCCTCGGCACCGTGCCGATCTACGAGGCTGTCACGCGGGTCACCCGGGTCCGGGACCTCACGCCCTCGTTGATGCTCGAGGTGATTGAAGAGCAGGCGGAACAGGGCGTTGACTACATGACGATCCACGCCGGGGTCCTGCGCGAGCACATTCCACTCACGCGCACGCGCATCACGGGCATTGTGAGCCGCGGCGGCGCCATCCTGGCCGAGTGGTGCGTCGAGAACAACCAGCAGAATTTCCTTTACACGCACTTCGAGGACATCTGCAAAATCTTCCAGAAATACGATGTCTCGTTTTCCCTGGGCGACGGGCTGCGGCCCGGCTGCATCGCCGACGCCAGCGACGCGGCGCAGTTTGCCGAGCTCAAGACTCTGGGCGAGCTGACCCGGAAGGCCTGGGAGTATGACGTGCAGGTGATGATCGAGGGGCCGGGTCACATCCCCATGGACCAGATCAAGCTCCAGGTGGATAAAGAGATCGAACTTTGTCACGAGGCGCCGTTCTATACCCTGGGCCCGCTGGTCACGGACATCGCTCCCGGCTACGACCACATCACTTCGGCGATTGGCGCGGCGATGATCGGCTGGCACGGCGCTTCGATGCTCTGTTACGTTACGCCGAAAGAACACCTCGGGCTGCCCAACAAGGA
>QHZM01000448.1 GCA_003224665.1 Acidobacteriota bacterium | reverse complement strand
GATGCAAAAGGCCGGCTTGCCGGAGCCCCTCATCAAGCGCCTGGAGTTTGGGCGCTAGCGAGACCCCTGCGAGGCCGGCGGACGCTCGCTCCCTTCGCCTCCCCAATAGTTAAAGTGGCAGTTTAAGTCTTGGACAATTAGAACCTCAAATAGCAGGGGTTGATCGTTGGGGGTATTTGGTTCCAGTCCGCTGGAAGGTGCTCGAACGCCAATTGGAAGGCTCGTGTTTCACCGGGCTTCAGAGGCACCGATCGAGCCGTGACTGGGTGCGCCGTTTCGCGCAGGACCACCTGACTCAACACGTCGTGAAATTCCAACTCCAAATCCAGTCGCCCGACCGTCCTCCTCCCACGGTTCGTGACCTGAGCATCGAGATAGATAACGCGATCGCCGACTAGATTTCGCGCGGCGCTCAGACGCGCGTCCGAGACCACGATATTGGGCAAGTAAGTTTTCTGTTCCTCTGTGAGTGCGGGCTTTATTTCAGCCAATCGAGAAGCGTTCCGGTGGATGAGTGTGTAGAGACCCACAACAAGGGCAAGCGCTCCCGCGGCGCCAAGAATGGGCAGAAGTGCCGACCGCTCCATGGGGCAAACTCACAGGCGAGACCGTGGATTCATCCGGGAGGAAGACGACGGAACAAGCACAACCCAACGCTCAAATTCCAGCCTCAGGGACCCGTCAGGTGCCGGCCACGATCAGCCCATCCATGAGCAGCGTCGGTGCGGCAAGGGCGCTGCGGAATTCGAGGTCGGACCCGATCATTGCGACGTGGTTCAACATCTCGGCGAGGTTTCCCGCAATTGTGACCTCCTCGACCGGAAACGCCAGTTCCCCATTTTCGATCCAAATCCCCGAGGCGCCACGGGAATAATCTCCGGTGACGACATTGACTCCAAATCCTATCAGCTCCGTCACGTAAAAGCCGCGTTTGACGGATTTCAGGATCTCCTCCGGCGAATGGGGACCGGCGGCGAGGTAGAAGTTCTTAGGGCCGACGCCGGGAGGACCCGAGACCCCGCGCGCCGCGTTGCCGGTGGACTGCAACTTGAGCTTCCTCGCCGAATAACAATTCAGCAGGTAATTCCGGAGAACGCCCTTTTCGATCACCGGCGTCGCGCGGGACGACAAGCCTTCGTCATCAAAGGGGCGCGAGCCAAAGCCGCCCGGACGGAGCCCGTCGTCGAGGACAGTGACGTTTTGGCCGGCTACGCGCTGGCCGATTTTTCCGGTCAAAAACGAAGCGTTGCGATAAATCGCGTCGCCGCGAACCGTTTCGAACAAATGCCCCAGGAACGACCGCGCTGTTTCGGGATCAAAGACGACCGGTACGCGGCAGGTGGCAACCTTGCGTCCACCCAGTTTACGGAGTACCCGCTCCGCCGCTTTCCGACCAACTTCAGCCGGGTCTTCAAGCGACCGGGCGCGCCGGGCAACTGAATACCAGTAGTCGCGCTGCATGGAGCCGTCCGGGCTCTCGCTCTGGGCCACCGGGGCGACTGAAAACGCGCAGTAGGAGGACCGGTAGCTGCCCCGGAAACCGAGGGAGTTCGCCAAGGCTTTCGTGGCGACACTCCCTTCGAACCACGCTCCTTCTGAATTTTTGATCCGCGGGTCGGCGCTCAGAGCGGCGTCCTCCGCGCGTCTTGCAATTTCAATGCGCTCGTCCGTGGACAGGTCAGCCACGTCCGCGGAGTAAAGGTCCAAGTCTCCCTCGTGCCCTCCGAGCAACCCGGGTTCAGGCAGCCCGCTGGCGGGATCCTCCGAAGTGGCGCGGGCCATGGTGAGCGTCCGGTCAACCAGCCTGCCGATGGAGTCCGGAGAGAAGTCGCTCGAATAAGAGGTGGCGCTCCTCGCGCCGAGGAATATTCGCAGGCCAAGAGCATGTGAAGCGGCCTCTTTCAGATTTTCAACCTTGCCCAAGCGAACGCTCGCCGAGAAATCGTCCGATTCGATTACGATGGCGTCCGCGGCGGTTGCGCCGGCGCGGACGGCCCGTTGAGCCAAGTCCTCGGCGATTTGTTCAAGTCGAGCATCTGTCATAGGTAAGTCATGCATGGGTGCGTCGGCGCGGCCGCCAAGTCGTCCTGCGGGCCGCCACGCCCCAGAGATGAGGTCACAAAAACGACTGGACGTCGCGAGGCGCAGTGCCTCCTACGGTAAGACTCCTTTGACGGGAGCCGTCATCTTGCCGTCCTCGATCAAATAAGCCTCCGACGCCGAAAAGACAAATTTGCCGTTCGTGATGTCCACCTGCCCGCCCGCGAAGTTGACTGCGTAGAGCCCGCGCCGGACGGAGCGGATAATCTCCTCAGGGTCATCCGGGCCCGGAAGCATATAGGTGTTTGTCATGCGGGGCATGGGGATGTGTTCGTAACTTTCCCGGCGACCGTTTCCGGTGCGGGCGGCCCTCATCACGTCGGAGCTTAGCCTGTCTTGAAGGTAGCCGCATAAGACTCCCTTTTTGATCAGGACGTTCAATTGAGTAGCCTCACCTTCGTCGTCCACATTCAGGGAACCGCGTCTTCCGGGAAGCGTCCCGTCATCCACAACCGTGCAGAGCTCCGACGCGACTCTTTGTCCCAGCCGTCCGCTGAAAGCCGAGATCCCCTTACGGTTGAAGTCCGCCTCGAGGCCGTGACCCACAGCCTCATGGAGCAGAATGCCCGGCCAGCCCGGGCCCAGCACGACCTCCATCTCGCCGGCGGGCGCTTCGCGGGCATCCAATTGCACGATGGCCTGCCGTGCCGCTTCACGCCCGAAATGTTCCGGACCATTTTCACCCTGAAAAAACTCGAGTCCCACGCGGCCGCCCCCGCCGGTCGTTCCCGACTGGACGTTTCCGTCTTGCTGAGCGATAGCGAAAACGCTCACGCGCACGAGGGGCTGGAAGTCCGTCACCACGCGCCCGTCGGAGGAGGCGATCAGCACGTGGCGGATCTGGTCGCCATAATTCACCCGGACTTGCTTGATCCGTGGGTCGTAGGCGCGTGCCGCGCGGTCAGCTCGAATCACGATTCCAAGCCTTTCACCGAGCTCGCGATCCGTCGGCGGAGAAACAACGGGGTAGAAGTTGTGAGTCGGCTCAAGCGTACTCAGACCTACCGTTGAGACACGCGCCGGCCCGCTCGCGATCCGCGCCGCAACTCTCGCAATTTTCAAGATTTTCTCCGGCGCCAGGTCGTGCGTGTAAGCGTATCCCGTCTGCTCGCCGGCAAGGACTCGCACGCCACATCCCATCGAAATGCCCTCGGTCGCCGATTTGATCAGGGACTCGTCCGCCAGGAGGGAAGTCGTGGTGGAGTGCTCGAAATAGAGGTCGGCGTAGTCTCCGCCTTCGGAAAGAGCGGCGCCGAGGTAGCGTTCGAGTTCCGCCTCCGTCAGACCGTAGCGATCGAAAAAGAAGCGGTCAACGTGGGACATAGTTTATTTCGGTCAGGCCAACGGCATTCGGATCCAAAATTTAGATTATCACCAACACTCGAACGCTAACACACGGTCAGAGTTGAGTCAATTTTCGCCGGTCTCGCAAGCTCTCTCGTCAACGCCTTTTTGCCACCTTGACGGTATAGTGAAGGGACACTAGAATGTCAGCTTAGGTTCACCACCCACCGATTGCCAGAGAGGGGGCTATGCTCGATGGTCCGATCCCAGAGGCGCTGACATTTGATGATGTTCTTCTGGTCCCCGCCAAGTCATCCGTACTCCCGTCAGAGGCCGATGTCCGCACTTACTTTTCCCGGAACGTTCAATTAAACATCCCCATCGTCAGCGCAGCCATGGATACCGTCACGGAGTCGCGCCTCGCCATCGCGCTCGCGCAGCAAGGCGGCATCGGGATCATGCACCGCACCATGTCCCCCGAGCAGCAGGCGCTCGAGATTGACAAGGTGAAGCGGTCCGAAAGCGGAATGATCGTGGACCCGGTCACGATCGGCCCGCACAGCAAGATTTCCGAAGCCAAGGAAATCATGATGAAATACAAGATTTCCGGCGTGCCTGTGACGACGAACGGTAAACTGGTCGGCATCCTCACCAACCGTGACTTGCGCTTCGAACCGCGGTCCGACCTTCCGGTCGAAAAGCTGATGACCCGCGAAAACCTGATCACCGTGTCAGTTGGGACGACGCTTGAGGAGGCCGAAAAAATCCTGCACAAACACCGCGTGGAAAAGCTACTGGTGGTGGACAGGGAGTTCAACCTCAAGGGCCTCATCACGGTTAAGGACATCCAGAAAAAGATCAAGTATCCCAACGCCGCGAAAGACGCCCAGGGCCGCCTCCGAGTGGGGGCCGCGGTGGGCGCGACGGGCGATTACCTCGAGCGCGCTCAAGAATTGGTCAATGCCAAGGTTGATGTCCTGGTGGTGGACACCGCCCACGGGCATTCCGCGCGGGTGATCGAGGCCGTGGGGACGCTCAAACGCAAGTTTCCGGATGTGGACCTAGTAGCGGGAAACGTGGCCACTTTCGAGGGCGCCTGCGATCTCGTCCAGCTCGGCGTGGACGGAGTGAAGGTAGGGATTGGGCCCGGGTCGATCTGTACGACGCGCGTGGTCACCGGGGCCGGCGTCCCGCAAGTCACTGCCATCGCAGAGTGTGCCCGCGCCACTCGCAAGGCGGGCATCCCGCTCATCGCGGACGGCGGAATCAAATATTCCGGCGACATCCCCAAAGCCGTCGCAGCGGGCGCCAACTGCGTGATGATCGGGAGTCTCTTCGCAGGCACTGAAGTAAG
>QHZM01000467.1 GCA_003224665.1 Acidobacteriota bacterium | reverse complement strand
GACCCTTGCGAATTTTCATCGAGACCGGAATCCGCGCGGCGAACTCGACGACGCGGTGATCGAGAATCGGAACGCGCCCCTCCAAACTTACGCCCATGGTTGCACGATCGACTTTAGTCAGGATATCGTCCGGCAAGTAAGTGATCAGGTCGAGAAACATCATGCGCTGAGAAAAGTCCGGCAGAGCAGCCCACTCGGAGGCGTCATTCAGAACGATCGGAAGGTCATTGGTCCCGGGAACAATCTCGGCCTGTCCCCTCCATTGCGAGACCAAAGTTTCATAAAAGCCCTCGGGATGCTTTGCCGAAAGCATTTCGGCAAGCCGATGCAGTTTATCGCCCGGCAACTGCACGCGAAGACGCCGAGGCAGAAGGGGGTCCGCCAAGGAAAAAATTTTATTCCAGGTCTGAGGCGCCAAGCCGTATAAGAGACGGGCCATGCTCTGCCGACCCACTCGCGGCAGCCAGCCGACCTTGCTCCAAATCGAGCGGCCGATGAAATACCGGTTGTACCCACCGAATAATTCATCTCCCCCATCTCCCGATAAACTGACCGTGACCTGAGTGCGGGCCAACTGCGAAACCAGGTAGGTTGGAATCTGGGAGGAGTCGGAGAACGGCTCATCGTACAAGGTAGGTAGCCTGGGGATGACGGCCATGGCTTCGGCCGGCGTCAGATAAAGCTCGGTATGCTCGGTCCCGAGGTGATTCGCCACGGCCTTGGCGTGAGTGGCCTCATTATAGCTGTCCTCATAGAACCCGATGGTAAAGGTCTTGACGGGCCGAGTGCTCTGGGCCTGCATGAGGGCCACGACGGTCGAGGAGTCTATGCCGCCGGAGAGGAAGGCGCCGAGAGGAACGTCTGCCACCATGCGCAAACGGACTGCTTCGCGAAGAAGTGCGTCGAGCTGCTCAATCGCGTCCTGCGCGGAGCCCTTGAAAGGATTCGCGGCGCCTTCTTCCGCGACCTGCTTTGCCGACCAGTAGGGAGTGGGTCTGGCATTTTCGGGTCGCTGGGAACCACCAGCCTTCACCGTCAGCATACAGCCCGGCGGCAGCTTATGGATTCCCTTGTAGATGGAGTACGGCTGGGGAATGTAGTTGTAACGCATGTGGAGGGCCATGGCGTCGCGATTGACTTCCGGGACAAAGTCCGGATGCGCGCGGATGGCTTTCAGCTCTGACCCGAACAGGAACGTATTCCCCACCCATCCGTAATACAGGGGCTTGATCCCCATCCGGTCCCTGACCAGCCGCAACGCCCGCTCCTGCCGGTCCCAGAGAGCGAAGGCGAACATCCCGACAAATTTCGTTACCGCTCCCCTGACGCCCCACTCGCTGATTGCCGCCAGCATGACCTCAGTGTCGGAGCGGCCTCGAAACCTGTGCCCTTTGGACTCGAGCTGCGCGCGGAGCTCGCAGAAATTATAGACCTCCCCATTGAAAACGATGACGAAACGTCCGGTGGCGGACTGCATGGGCTGGTGGCCCGCAGGCGACAGGTCCACAATCGACAGGCGGCGGAATCCCAGGGCAATCCCTGCTTTAGCATCCACCCAGGTCCCCGCGTCATCTGGGCCGCGGTGCACAAGCTGGTCCGCCATGCGACTGACCGTGGCATGCATTTCCCGTTCAGTGACAGGAGCAGATTTAAGGAAGCCCGCTATTCCGCACATTTTTTGAAAACGTACTCGTTGTTGCCGAGTTCGCCGCCGCAGGTCTTCAGCGTGATCAAGCTGAAGCATTTCCCCCTATAAAAGTCGAAGATCGCCTCCGGCCTGGCGACCTCAAAGGGGTATCCGCCAAGCCAATCGAACCAATCGTGGACTATCGACATACCTCTGATCTTTTTGTAGTCGCGGTATGGCGCCAGGGGGTCCCGGCACCGGAGTATATCTTTGGCCAGTTGTTTCGCTACGAAATAGGGGATGAAGGTACCCGCAAAAAGCACCTTGAACGGCCACCCTTTGTTGTAAAGGGACTTGACCCCCTCCAAGCCCGTGACATCCAGCCCTGATCGTTGTAGATGGCGATGAAAAGTCTACCTTCTCCCGCAACGACGGGCACTACGTTCTCGAGCGACTGCCACATGTGGCCCGTGTGGTGCAAAACCCCCCATGAATAAACAACGTCAAACCGACCCAGTCCACCGAGGTAAGCGCGGTCCAGGACGTTACCTTCCTCAATCGTCCAGCGGTCCGAGTTTGGAAAGTAGCGCCGCTTGAGCTCCCGAGTGCAGGCCACACTTCGAGGGTCAAAATCGAACGAATGGATGCGACCGGCGCCCAGGCGAGCGGCGGCCAGAGAAAAAAGGCCGCTCCCCGAGCCGATGTCCAGGAAGGACTTCCCTTGCAGGCTGTCCAATTCGAGCATCGTGCGGAGGGACTTTTCCGCCTCGGCGATGCGCTCCTCGTCGAGGACTCGCAAGAAGCTAAGCCAGTTCTTTCCGAACTCAAAACGCTGTCCTTGCTCAATCTCTTTC
>QHZM01000466.1 GCA_003224665.1 Acidobacteriota bacterium | reverse complement strand
GAGAACAGGAGGCAGCCGCGTCGCCATCCTGTTTGGGATTCCCGGCATGCTGGCCGGAAGCCTCCTGGTCGCGTGGGTTCTCATCACGCACTCAGGAACCCAGGAAGTATCAGCCGGAGCCCTCCCCGGTCCGCCGCGCGAAATTGCCAACCTGCTGTTCCACGATTTCCTGTTGCCATTTGAAGTTACCTCTGTCCTGGTGCTAATCGCCATTATGGGAGCTGTCGTTCTCGCCGCTCGTCCCGAATCCATCGAGCAGCAAAAGAGGGAGGGCTGATGGTCCCCCTTTCCTACTACCTGGTCCTCAGCGGCATTCTGTTTGCCTGCGGCGTGACCGGGTTTCTGATCAAGCGCAACATCATCACCATCTTCATGTCGATCGAACTGATGCTCAACGGCGTCAATCTTTCGTTCGTGGCTTTCGCCGCACACTGGCACGCGCTGAGCGGACAAATTTTCGTTTTCTTTGTGATGGTTGTTGCCGCGGCCGAAGCGGCCGTCGGCCTGGCCATCATCATCGCCGTGTATCGCACACGCGAGACCCTGAACGTGGACCAGGTAAACCTGCTCAAGCTATGACGCCCGACCTGCATCTCTGGCTGATTCCGGTGCTCCCGCTGATCGGCGCGGCGATCAACGGTTTCGTCGGCCGGCGGTTAACTCGGCAGGCGATTGTCACCGTCGCAATAGCCTTCTGCGGTGCCTCGTTTGCCATGGCGTTGTACGTGGCCCTGAGGTTCTCCGGCCTGGCAATTCCCCACCTTGAGACTCTCGCACCATGGATTCGCGCCGGCTCATTCCAGGCCGATTTTGCTTTCTACGTCGACCAGCTCTCGCTGGTGATGCTGCTGGTTGTGACGGGCGTCGGCCTGCTCATCCACATTTACTCGATCGGCTACATGGCGCACGAAAGCGGTTATTACCGCTTCTTTGGCTACTTGAACCTCTTCATGTTCTCCATGCTCATCCTGGTGCTGGCGAATAACTACCTGATGATGTTCGTCGGGTGGGAAGGCGTGGGGCTTTGTTCTTATCTGCTCATCGGTTTCTATTTCCTCCGCAAGTCGGCGAGCGACGCGGGGAAAAAAGCCTTCGTCGTCAACCGCGTCGGAGACGCCGGCTTTCTGCTCGGCGTCATGCTGATGGCCGTCACTTTTGGGACGCTGAACTTTCAAGAGGTGACGGCGGCAGCGCGGAGCGGGCGCTTCCCCGTGGGCGATGGCGTGATGACCGCCATCTGCGTCCTTCTGTTCATCGGCGCCATCGGGAAGTCGGCGCAGATTCCGCTTTACGTTTGGCTGCCGGACGCGATGGAGGGCCCGACGCCCGTCAGCGCGTTGATCCATGCCGCGACGATGGTGACGGCAGGCGTTTACATGGTGGCCCGGTCGAACGCATTGTTTATGCGGGCCCCGACGGCCCTGGCGCTCGTTGCCGGCATCGGGGCGGCCACGGCCATCTGGGCGGCGTCGATCGGCCTCGTGCAGAACGACATTAAACGCGTGCTGGCCTATTCGACCGTCAGCCAGCTCGGTTACATGTTCCTCGCTTGCGGCGTAGGGGCATTTGCCGCGGGCATTTTCCATCTGATGACGCATGCTTTCTTCAAGGCCCTGCTCTTCCTCGGGTCAGGCAGCGTCATCCACGCTCTGAGCGGCGAGCAGGACATGCGGAAGATGGGCGGCCTCTGGAGCAGGATTCCAACGACGGCAAAGACCATGCTGGCGGCGACGCTGGCCATCAGCGGGGCTCCGCTCCTCTCCGGGTTTTTCAGCAAGGACGACATTCTGTGGCAGACGTTCGCGAGCCCCTACGGTAACAAGGTCCTCTGGTCCGTTGCGCTGGTCACCGCGGGGCTGACCGCGTTTTATATGTTCCGCCTTTTTTTTATGACGTTCTCGGGGCCCTCGCGCGTCCCTCACGAAGTCGAGCACCACATCCACGAGTCGCCCCCGGTAATGACCGTCCCGCTTATTTGCCTTGCTGTCGGGGCGGTGGGAGCCGGTTTTGTGGGTTGGCCGAAGGTCTTGGGCGGCTCGAATCCTTTCGAGCATTTTCTCGAGCCGGTTTTCGCCAACCCGGCGATAGAAGCCGCCGCCGAACACACCTGGAGCCTGGAATTCAGCCTCATGCTTCTCTCAGTGGCGATCGCGGCAGCCGGGTTTTATCTGGCCTATCGTTGGTACGTCGAGCAACCTGAGGTTCCTGACCGGCTCGCCGCCTCGGCCGGACCCGCTTATCAAATCGTGCTCGATAAATATTACGTGGACGAGCTCTACGACGCCCTCTTCGTTAACCGGGCCAAGGATGTGGGCAACGCGCTCGCGGCCTTCGACCTGGGCGTGGTGGACGGCGGAGTGAACGGCGTCGGGTGGTGGACGCGGCTCACGGCGGAAGGCTCGCGCCTTTGGGACATCTGGGTCATCGACGGCCTGGTCAACGTGACGGCCTTTGCGGTCAAAGTCCTGAGTTACCCCGCGCGAATCCTCCAGACGGGGCT
>QHZM01000465.1 GCA_003224665.1 Acidobacteriota bacterium | reverse complement strand
GGCGAACAAGGACGGTATCGGCAGTTACCAGCCGCCGGAACACGATCCCTGGGGCGGATTTTTGTCCATGCAGAGCCTTATCATCGGCTTCTTCGCAACGGCGGGGGCGGCCGGGGCCGATTTCGGCATGAACAACCGGAACCGCCGCGACATCGTTTTGGGTGGACTGACCGGAATCACCCTGGCCATTATCGTCGCGGGCGGACTTCCGATTCTTTCCGTGGCGGGCCACATTGCCAAGACCGGCTCTACGGATTTTGACTACCGAGCCGCCATTGCCAGCGTCGGCAGCCTGGCGCCCATCATGTTCTTCCTTTTTGCCGCCGCCTCGGTGGCCCCCACTTGCTTTTGCACGTTCATCGCGTCAAACAGCTTCGGCACGATGTTGCCGAAAATCCCGCGCGGATTTTCCACGCTGGTCGGCGTGACCGTCGGCGCGATTCTGGCGGTCACCGGCGTGGCGAAAAACTTGATCTGGTTCTTCCAGATCGTCGGCGCTTCTTTCGGACCAATCTGCGGCGCGATGGCGGCCGATTACCTGCTGGCCGGCCGGAAATGGTCGGGGCCACGGCAGGGCATCAATTGGGCCGGCTACGCGGCCTGGGCCGTCGGCTTCGCGGTCGGGATCCTCGATCGCATTCCTGGAGTGCCGACTGCCCTGCTCAAGGCCGATCGACCGGCAGTGCTTTTTTCATTCATCGTCGGGTTCGTTGTTTACATCCTGCTCGCGGGACTTCGACCGCCGGTGATCGAGCTGAAAGAGCAGGCCACCGGCGCCTAAACGACTGGGCTCGATTCGCCTTTGCTTCCGGCGCTAGGCCGCCGAACCGAGGAGCTCGCTGCGCACGTTCTTCAGCACGGCAGCGGCGCGTTCGACTCCGACTTCTCCGGGCAGAATCGGGTCTTCGTTCTCGATACTCAGGATCCCCTGGTAGCCGACTTCCATATACGCGCGCACGATATCCTTCCAGAGAGTCGCGCTGTGCCCGTAGCCGACGGCGCGGAAATATACGGAGCCTTCCGCGGCCTTGGCCAAGTCCTCCGGGAAATTCAGCACGCCGTATTTTGGGGCCACCTCCCTTGCAATCACCGTGTCCTTCATGTGGGCGTGGAAGATCGCGCCCTGCTTCCCGAGCAGATGAATGACCTCGATGGGATCGCATCCCTGCCAGAACAGGTGGCTGAGGTCGCAGTTTGCGCCGATCTCTTCACCCACGGCGTCGCGCAGCTTGAGGAGAGTCATGGGATTGTAAACGACGAATCCCGGGTGCATCTCGAGCGCCAGCTTGCGAATGCCGTGCTCGCGCGCAAACTTGGCCGCCTCTTTCCAGTATGGGACCACTTTCTCTTTCCATTGCCACTTCAGGATTGCGTCGAATTCCGGCGGCCAGCGGTAGGTCGCCCAGTTCGGCATCTTGTCAGCCGGTGACCCGCCGGGACAGCCCGAGAAGCCGACAATCACCGGCACTTCGAGCCGTTCGGCGAGCAGGGCCGTCCTGTGGAATGTCTCCACGTCGCGCTGGGCGATGGCGGGGTCAGGGTGGACGGGGTTCCCGTGGCAGCTCAGAGTCGCCACCAGGATATTGCGGTCTTCGAACTTTTTCTTCCACGCCCGGGCCTTGGCGGGGTCGGCGAGCAAATCCGCGACGGGACAGTGGGGTGAAGTGGGATACCCGCCCGTGCCGATCTCGACGGCCTCGAGGCCGAGGGCCGTGATCTTGTCCAGCATCGCTTCGAGCGATAGGTCTTTGTAAACGGGATCGAAGACGCCAATGGGGATTTTCCGCATCGAGCTCGGAGGCGTCGGGATGACGGGCGGCGCCGACGGAAGCGTCCCCCTTGCATTCAAGGCGCCTGAGACTACTCCAGGCGCGGCGGCGATCAAGCTGCCCGTCGTCAAAAATTTTCGGCGGCTCAAAGATTGCCCTTTGGATTTTTTAGACATCGTCCGGTCCTCCAGATCTGCGGTGGGTGGAGTATACGCCAATTGGGGGGCGGAATGGGCGAGGCCGCAAACCTCGAGGCTTCACTGGACGGTTGGCCGAGTGGATTCTATAATCGCCGCGACCTTCAGCGAGGGAGAGCAATGTTAAAACTCAGTCTTTTCTCGCGTCGCAGCAGCGCCGGATCCGCGACGAC
>QHZM01000464.1 GCA_003224665.1 Acidobacteriota bacterium | reverse complement strand
TCGTATTCGGCCCGTTCGGCGACCAGAAGGGCCCCTTCGGCCTGATCCTGGCGTTCCAGGCGCTCCCGATTATCATCTTTGTCGCTTGCTTCTTCTCCATCCTCTACTACCTTCGAGTCCTGCCGATGCTTGTCCTCCTGATGGGGAAGCTCATGTTCAGATTGATGGGGACAAGCGGGGCGGAGTCTCTCGAGGTGGCGGCCAGTATCTTTATGGGACAGACCGAGGCGCCGCTCGTGATCCGCCCCTATCTTGACGAGCTGACCGATTCCGAGCTGATGACGATCATGACGGCGGGAATGGCCCACATCGCGGGATCGGTCTTCGGAGCCTACGTATTATTCGGGGCCGAACCCCGGCACCTGCTCACCGCCGTGGTCATGACGGCGCCGGGAACGATCCTGATTTCCAAGTTGCTCGTGCCGGAAACCGGCAAACCAAAAACCGCAGGCAGGGTTGACCTGGTGCTCGAAAAGCGGGCCGTGAACATCCTGGACGCTGCATCGCGCGGAGTTATTGACGGCTTGTTTCTCGCCCTCAACGTCGCCGCAATGCTGATTGCTTTCATCGCTCTCATTTATTTCGCCAACGGGGTCCTCAAGGTCGCGCACACGGACCTGCAAACTTCGCTGGGTTATCTTCTCGCCCCTGTCGCCTGGATCCTGGGCGTTCCCTGGCAGGACGCGAAGACAGTGGGGTATTTGATGGGGACCAAAGTTGTTTTGAACGAGTTCGTGGCGTTTTCGATTCTTGGCCCGCTTAAAGGGCATATCGCGGAGAGGTCGTTCACCATCGCCACGTACGCCTTATGCGGGTTCGCCAACTTTGCCTCGATCGGAATTCAGATCGGCGGCATCGGCGCCCTGGCCCCCTCGCGGAAGCAAGACCTCGCCCGGCTCGGCTTTCGAGCCGTGCTGGCGGGCACCATGGCCAACTACCTTTCGGCCGCTATCGCCGGACTAATGCTCGCGTAAACGAAACCTTGAATTGAAACTGTCCGAAAATCGGCCGCTCCATGGGGAGGTCGAAATTCGAAAAACTTTTTTGGCACCACGTCACGGGCCTGCGGGGTATTCAGAAGCGCTTCAAGCCGTCCGCTACTTAAGGGCCCGGTGGGGGAGCCCTCCGCAGGTCGGGATCGTTCTCGGTTCGGGCCTGGGAGAAGTGGCGCGGCAGTTTCAAGCCGAAAAGAGAATCCGATACAGCTCCATCCCGCATTTTCCGCGCCCGACTGTCGCAGGGCACGGCGGCACGCTCCATCTGGGGCGCTGGGGAAAGGCGTCCGTGGCCGTGCTCGAGGGGCGGATGCACTTGTACGAGGGTTACTCACCCGCCGAGGTCGCTTTCCCCGTCCGCGTCCTGGCCTTGTCGGGCGCCGAGACGCTGATTTTCACGTGCGCCGCGGGCGGCATCGCTCCTCAGGCGGCCCCCGGGACTTTCATGCTCTTTTCCGATCATCTCAATTTTCAAGGAGTGAGTCCGCTTGCGGGGCCGCATGATGAGCGTTGGGGAGCAAGATTTGTTGAGCTCGGCCGGGCATACGACGCTTTATTGCAGCGCCGGGCGCGGAAGGCGTGTTCGGACCTCGGCCTGGACTTTTTCCAGGGAGTATATGCCGCTGTCCTTGGACCGAACTATGAAACGCCTTCCGAAATCCGCGCCCTGAGACGCGCGGGCGCCGACGCCGTTGGCATGTCCACCGTCCCGGAGGTCTTGGCCGCCCGGCAGTCGGGCGTCCGAGTCCTAGCCGTGGCCGTCATCACCAACCGCGCGGCGGGGCTCAGCCCCAGGCCTTTGAGTCATGAGGGAGTCTTGAAAGTAGGCAGGCTGGCCGCGCGCGACCTGGGGCGATTTCTTGAGGCGCTCCTGCGGGATTGGTCCCGATGACACGGCTGCGGGGCCGTCCACGATGGGCCGGTCCTCTTCGGATGAAAGGGATCAAACAATGGACAACGATGAACTGGTGAGGTTAGCGCTTCGAGCCCGCGAGAGGGCCTATGCGCCTTATTCAAATATTAAAGTTGGCGCATGTTTGCTCGCTGCGAAGGGACGGGTCTTCACCGGTTGCAACGTCGAAAATGCGTCGTACGGCCTCACCGCCTGCGCCGAGCGCGTTGCTCTGTGGAAGGCGATTTCGGAAGGCGAGAGCGATTTCGTGCGGATGATTG
>QHZM01000463.1 GCA_003224665.1 Acidobacteriota bacterium | reverse complement strand
GCAATCCACGCTTGAAGCGAAGAACAACGGCTTCCTGAAGTATCACAGCCTCACGACCGTCACGAACCGCGACGGCAACTTTGTCGTAATGAACCGGAACGGCTCCTTGCTGATCGTCGATGAGAAAGGCCGCGAACGCGAGCGGCACTCGGTGGTGTACGGCGCGAGGATCAGGTTCGCCGACGGCGCGCCGGTCAAACTGGAGGACGTCATCGTCGAATGGGACCCCTACACTTTCTCGATCCTCACGGAAGTGGCCGGCACGGTTCAGTTCAAGGACCTCGAGTCCGGCGTCACGTTGCACGAGCAGGTGGACGAAGTCACCGGACTCTCCCAGTGGGTGGTCAAGGAGGCTACGGATGAGAAATATCAACCCCAGGTCATCATCCGGACCGAAAAGAAGGGCTCGAAGAAATACCTGATGCCCTCCCGCGCCCACCTCATGGTGCAGGAGGACGATGAAATGACTCCGGGCGATGTGATCGCCAAGATCCCTCGTGAGACCACCAAGACGAAGGACATCACGGGCGGTCTGCCGCGAGTGGTGGAGCTCTTTGAAGCCCGCAAGCCCCACGAACCGGCGGTGATAGCCGAAATCGAGGGTACCGTGAAGTACGGCGAAATGACCAAAGGCCAGAGGAAGATCATCGTGGAGCCCGACCACGGCGAGCCCAGAGAGTACCTGCTGCCTCGTGGCGTCCACGTATCGGTCCAGGAGGGCGAGCGCGTGCACGCGGGTGAGCCGCTGATGGACGGGCCACGCAACCCCCACGACATCCTGGCCGTCCTGGGCGAAAAAGAATTAGAGAAATACCTCGTGGACGAGATCCAGGAGGTTTACCGGCTCCAGGGCGTCAACATCAACGACAAGCACATTGAGACCATCGTCCGCCAGATGATGCGCTGGGTGAAAGTCGAAGACGTGGGCGACACGGAGTTCCTGCTCGAAGAACAGGTGGATAAGTTCAAGTTCCGCGAGGAGAATGACCGCGTGATGGCCCGCGGCGGCAAGCCGGCGACCGCAAGGCCGCTCCTGCTCGGCATCACCAAGGCCTCGCTCGCCACCGAGTCGTTTATCTCCGCGGCCTCGTTCCAGGAGACCACGCGCGTCCTCACCGATGCGTCTGTCCGGGGCGCGGTGGACCACCTGCGCGGCCTGAAGGAGAACGTGATTATGGGTCGCCTGATCCCGGCGGGCACGGGACTTGAGTTCTACCGCAGCTTCCAGTTGCTTACGGAGATCGAGGCGCCCGCTCCTGAAGCCGGCGTTCCCGCTGAACTGCCGAGTGAAACGGCGCTGCCGGGCGCTCCGGGAGTGGCCGCGGAGCTTGCGGACGAGGACGAAGCCGCCCGCACGCAGTAGGGACGGGAGGAATGTGACGAGCGCCGTGGTCGCTCGCCACACCCGCCCGGAATAATATGCGGTTGAGCTGCTGGAAATGCGGCGAGGCGTTCGAGCTCGCGGCCGGCAGCCGCGTGGGGACCCGCGATACCTGCTCGCATTGCGACGCGGACCTTCACTGCTGCCGGAATTGCCGGTT
>QHZM01000462.1 GCA_003224665.1 Acidobacteriota bacterium | reverse complement strand
TCCCTGGGCACGATGTTGTACGAGATGGTGACAGGCCGGCCGCCGTTCCTGGGCGACCAGTTGGTAGGGATTATCTCTCAACACATCAACACCGCTCCAGTGGCTCCATCCTGGCATAACCCGGACCTCCCGCGAGCCCTTGAAAACCTGATTCTCCAGTTGCTGGCCAAGACGCCGGAGGGGCGCCCGGAAAGCGCCGCGGCCGTCGAGGAGGCCCTCGCCGCCATTGCTGCTTCCTCATCTGCGATGGCCACTCGAGTTGCGCCACAAGACTCGAAGTCTCTGGCCCGCCTTGCCGTGGACGTCTTTGTAGGCCGCACCGAGGAAATTACCGCCCTCCGAGCTCGATTGAACGAGGCGGCATCAGGGTGTGGCCGGCTAGTGATGGTCGTGGGCGAGCCGGGCGGCGGCAAGACGCGTCTTACTGAGCAGGCAGCCACTTACGCCCGGTTGCTCGGCTCGCGGGTCTTGATCGGCAGGTGCTACGAAGGCGAGGGTGCCCCTGCCTTCTGGCCCTGGATACAGATTATTCGCAACTACGTCGAAGAATGCGAGAAGGTTTCGCTAGCCGCCGTCCTGGGACCGGGCGCCCCGGATATCGCACAGGTGGTCCAGGAGGTCCGAGAGCGGTTGCCCAACCTGCCCGCGGCTCCTTCTCTTGAGCCCGAGCAGGCGCGATTCCGATTGTTCGACAGCATCACGACATTTCTCAAAAGCGCTGCGAAGGCGCAGGCCCTGGTGCTTATCCTCGATGACCTCCACTGGGCTGACAGGCCTTCGCT
This sequence comes from Acidobacteriota bacterium, assembly GCA_003224665.1. Classification (GTDB taxonomy): domain Bacteria; phylum Acidobacteriota; class Terriglobia; order UBA7540; family UBA7540; genus QHZM01. Next base: position 1,801 of record QHZM01000462.1, on the reverse strand, counting down.
TCTCCTTCTGGAATTCCTCGCTAGAGAGTTGAAGGACACTCGCCTCTTAGTGATCGGAACCTACCGGGACGTGGAGCTGAGCCGTCAGCACCCTCTTGCGCAAACACTCGGCGAGCTGGCGCGGCAGGGACTGAGCGAGCGGATCATGCTGCGCGGGCTCAGCAAGGATGACGTGGCTAAGTTCATCGAGATGACTGCGCGCGTCGAAGCCCCTGAGGGTCTCGTTACGGCGGTGCATTTGGAGACCGAAGGCAATCCTTTTTTCATTAACGAAGTGGTCAGACTGCTTGTCTCCGACGGGCGATTAGGACGAGCGGAGACAACGACGTCCTGGAAGATCCGGATTCCCGAGGGCGTGCGCGAGGTTATCGGTCGCCGCTTGGATCATCTTTCCGAGCCCTGCAACCGTGTTCTTACCATGGCCTCGGTAATGGGTCGGGATTTCACTTTCGATGCCCTGGAGCCGTTAGCCGAATTTCTCGGTGACCGCTTGCTGGAATTGCTGGACGAAGCGATAGCCGCCCGCGTCATTACTGAGGTTCCACAAACCGCCGGTTCCTACACTTTTTCCCACAACCTCATTCGCGAGACTTTGTACGACGAGCTGAGCGCCGCCCGTCGAGTTCGATTACACCGCCGAATCGGCGAAGTCCTCGAAAAACTTTACCGGTCCAGAGTGGAACCGCACTTAGCGGAGCTGGCGTATCACTTCTTCCAGGCTGCTCCAGGGGGCGATCTCAAGAAAGCAATCGACTACGCCGTCCGAGCCGCTCAGTTTGCGACCAGGGTCTTGGCCTACGAAGAGGCCGCGGCCCACTACGATCGAGCGCTTCAGGCGTTGGAACTCGCGGCGAAGCCCGATGAAAGGCGCCGCTGCGAGATGCTCCTGGCTCTTGGCGAAGCCCAGGCCCGGGCAAGTAATACAGCCAACGCCCGCGAAACCTTCGAACGCGCCGCCAGCCTGGCGAGAAAGCTGGCCTTGCCGGACCAGTTTGCGCGCGCTGCCCTAGGTATCGGTTCAGAGCTCGCGATGGGGGTGCGATTCGGCAAAGTGGACGCGCTCCAGGTCCAATTGCTGGAGGAGGCCCTGCAACTTTTGGGTGAGGGTCAGAGCGCGCTCCGCGCGCGAGTGCTCGCGCACCTGGCGCTGGTATTTTACTACTCAGAACAAAAGCGGGCCGAACTCAGTCGGGAATCCGTTGAGACAGCGCGGCGCGTGGGCGATAAGCCCGCGCTGCTGGCCGCGCTCTTCAGCCGGTGCATTTGCCTTGAAGGATTCGAAGAAGCCAACCAGCGATTGGCGGTGGCTACCGAAATCGTGCAGTTGGCTGAACAAGTAGGCGAAAGAGAGATGGCTTTGCGAGGTCATTTCCGTCGCTTACGTGAGTTTCTGGAGTTAGGAGACCTAAGGGCCGTCGATGCGGAACTTGAAACTTACGGCCGTCTCGCCGCGGAACTCCGCCAGCCGCGGTATTTGTGGCTCGAGCCTTTCGGCAGGTCGACGCGCGCCTTCTTGGAAGGCCGCTTCGAAGAATGCGAGCGATTGGCGCGCCATGCCTTGGAAATTGGGCAACGCGCTCAGGACGAAACCGCGATCGTCTTCTTCAGCACCCAGATGGTCACGCTCCGTCGAGTGCAGGGCAGGTTCGACGAATTGGAGCCAGCGATTAGAGGTTTCGTGGAGAAGTATCCTTCCATCATGGGCTGGCGAGCCAGCTTGGCATGCATCTATTCGGAAATGGGTCGCGCCGAGGAGGCGCAGAAAGGACTCGAAGAACTGTCATCGAAGAATTTCAAAGCT
>QHZM01000461.1 GCA_003224665.1 Acidobacteriota bacterium | reverse complement strand
AATCGCCTGCGGGGAGAATTGCATGTCGTAGAGGACGGTGCGCTCGGCGTTCCAGACCGCCAGGGTGTACTGGTCAACTTCGGGTGGCGGGACTCTTTCGTGCCGGGCCGGGCCGCCGGCGCCGAGCACCGCGACCTGCGTGCCTTGCAAGATTGTCGCTGTGCCGGCAGACATCATCGGGATGACCGCCTCGCTCTCGGGCGAGATGCTCAAGCCGTCCTTCAGGACCCGCAGCGCCAGTTCGGGGTTCTCCGTTTCCTTGCCCGCCGAAAATAAAGAGATCCAGGGATAATTCGCGTTCGAAAATTCCACGCGCAGCCCCTTCATTGGCTGGTCGGTCAGGTTCTCAAGCACGACCTCGCACTGGATCGGGTCGCCCACTGAATAAAATGTCTTGTCCAGCTTGAAGCGCGTGATGCGCACGAGCTTTCTATAGGCCACAAAGCCACGCAGCCTGTGCGTGGCCACGGTCTTTCGGGTGGAGCGGCCTTCGACCCTGACTGTGACGTTAAAGAGGCCGGTGGGCGCGTCGGCGGGGATCGGCCAGCCGGCTTCGTATTGGATTTCGCCTGCCCTCACGCCCGCGCGGCGGTCCATCTCGACGCTCGTCACGCTGGCGCCGCCGGCGTATTGGATGTCGGCGAATGCGGTGAAACCGCCCGCGTCGCCGGCGAGTCCTTTCACGGCGGCCCGACTGACGGCCGTCGAGCCGACGTTGAATCCCGTGTCCGCGGGAGCGCCTTCGATGGAGACCGCCCCCGCCACGCGCGCCGGGAAGACAAGCAATACGAGATAACTGAGCAGCAGCGGAAAACATTGCAGCTTCAACATGTCGTCTCCCTCACGTTCGGAAATAGGCGCCATTATTGTGACTCGAGGGTGAAAGTTCAACTTGTATTCGGCCTCACGCCCGAGGGCTCGTCCGGTGTTTCTCCCGTAGACTGGATGCGCGGGCCGTGGCTATACTAACCTCCGTGATCACCCGGCAGATCGGACTGGGGGGCAAGTACCTTTTCGATAGACTCGTGGCGGTGCTTGCCGCGAGCGGCGTCAACCCGCACCTCCTCACCTTCACGGGCTTTGCCATCAACTTGTTTGCCGCGTACCTGTTTGCCTACGGCTACTTTCGTGGCGCAGGGCTGGCCATTCTCGGCGCGGCCGTTTTTGATTTGACGGACGGCCCGGTGGCGCGCGCAACCAATCGCGTCACGCGCTTCGGCGGCTTCTTCGATTCTGTCATGGACCGCTATTCCGACCTGGGCCTCCTCATCGGACTGCTGATCTATTACGGACGCGTGAACCGGTTCTTTTATGTCGCGCTCGTGGCGATGGCGGTGATCGGGTCGGTCATGACCAGTTACACGCGCGCGCGGGCTGAAAACCTGATCTCTTCGTGCAAGGTGGGGTTCCTCGAGCGCGCCGAACGCGTGGTGCTGATCATCATCGGAGCGCTGTCCGACCGCATGGGGGCCGTCCTCTGGGTGATCGCGGTCCTCTCGAACCTGACCGTCATCCACCGTTGCGTGCACACCTGGCAGGAGACCCGTCGGCTTGGCGGGCAGACCTCCGCTTCGTAAAAGAAGCCGGCAGGGAATCCCCATGTTCCAGGCACGTCGCCGGCCTGCCTCTCAGGCCGGCAAAAGCCGGTCCGTCCGCGCACGCAAACGCCGGGCCGCAGCCCTCTCTTGAGCAATCAGCCGGACGCGCAGAAGTTGACGGAGGCTTGCGGTGGAGGTTAACATGTCTTCTTCGGGCTTAATTTGGGATTGGACTCCGTAAGTCTCCTCCCTGGCAAGACGCCCCATTCCAGATGCCGGCGAGACAACTGCTATGAACGCGAATGAACTGCGCCCCGGAATGATCATCAAACACAACAACGAGCTTTTTTCCATTCACAAGGCCGAGCACCGTACGCCGGGCAACCTTCGCGCTTTCGTCCAGGCCCGCATGCGCAACCTGCGGTCCGGCGCGATGATCGAACATCGCTTCCGCTCGGAGGACACGGTGGAGCGCGCCGTCCTCGACGAGGTCGAAATGCAGTACCTCTACTCCGACGGCGATGCCTACCACTTCATGAACACGGAGACGTTCGAGCAGATCAGCCTGCACAAGAGCGTGGTCGGAGACCGCGCTTCGTACCTGGTGCCGGACATCACGCTGAGACTGGAATTCTACGAGGGGCGGCCGGTGGAGATCGCGCTCCCGCCGACCGTGGACCTGAAAGTGGTCGAGACCGAGCCCAGCATGAAAGGAGCCTCCGCCACCAACGTGATGAAACCCGCCAAGCTCGAGACGGGGCTGGTGGTGCAGGTCCCGCCTTTCATCAGCGAAGGGGAAAGAATCCGCGTGGATACGAGCGAGGGGACCTACCTCGAACGGGCCGGCTAGCGCGAGCACTCCCCGCGCGCCCTCCCTGCCGCCCGCGGCAAGCAGAATTTAAAACTGAACTTTGAGGTAGCGGATCGTCACTTTTTCCTTGTCAACGTCCATCTTGCCGTCGTAAACGTCTCGCGTCTCCCACAGGGTCTTCAGCGATTGGCCGTCGTAGGAGTAAAGCACCACCGTCAGCCGCGGCTGGCTCTTCCCCAGCCGGGTCCCGTAAATAAAGAAGCGGAAGTCGTCCGTGCCCGGGACGATGAGTCGCTCGTAATGGAGATCGGTGCGCGGGACAAAGTTTGTGACCGCGGCCGGGCGGCTCTTGCCCTCGCGGCTCTCGAAAAGCGCCACGACGTTGGCCCGGTCGTAGTCGGTCCAGCCGAGCGTGTAGCCTGCTCCAATCAGTGTGCCGCCTTTCCAGGGCTCGGTAAAAACAGCGGGCTGACCGAAAAACGGGTAATGGAGTTTCGAAAAAACATTTTCGAGTTCGCGGCGCACCTGGACGCCTGTGGGCACGTCGCCCGGCGGCTGCTGGGCGAGCCATTCCCCAAGATGGTCGAGCACCAGTTTCTGGATTTTTTGGGCGAGGGGAGCGGACTCATCGAGCGGCACGCCCGCGAGTTGACGCGCGTAGTAGTCGATCTGCCCGGGCAGGTCGGGGGGCGGAGGAGGAAGAGAGCGGCGCTTCTTCTTTTTTGCGCCTGTGGCATCGAGGCCGAACGTCGCCGTCAAAAGCGAAACTGCGAGCGCCAGTCCCAGCCAGCGGAGCGCCCGGCGCCGGGAGCCGCGCTCAACCGGCACTGCTTGGCGTTGGTATCGTCTCACGTCAAAACTCTTCCGCCCCCGGAGGGAGCGGCGAAACCCTCCCTGGTCTTATCGCCACGCGTCTGACCCCAGGAGCGTAGATGATAAATGAAATCGCGCCCGCGAACCAGCCCTCGAAGAGTCTGGGACTGCGCGCGAGCAAAAGCCGGGCCTCTGAGGATCCAGCCTGGTTTGTGGTATATTCGCCGGGGATTTTTTCAAGGCCTGCTGACCATGGGTCTGGTTGAACAAATTGAGAAAGACTTGCCCGTCGCGATGAAGGCGCAGGACGGTCTGAGGCTGTCGGTGCTGCGGATGATGAAGGCGGCGCTGAAGAACAAACAAGTCGAGCTCGGCAAGCAGCCCGACGACTCACAGGCCGTGGCCGTCCTGCGGACGCTGGTAAAGCAGCGCCACGAGTCCGTCGAACAGTTCCGCAAAGGCGGGCGCGAAGACCTGGCAGAAAAGGAAGAGGCGGAGATCAAGATAGTCGAGACCTATTTGCCGGCCGCAGCGACGGAGGAGGAAATTGACGCCGCCGTCGCTGCCGCCCTGGCTGAGACCGGCGCCTCCGGCGCGAAAGACCTGGGCAAGGCGATGAAAGCGGTGATGGCCAAGTTCGCCGGACAGAATGTGGATGGCAAGCGAGTGAACGAAAAAGTCCGCGCGAAGCTCGGCGGCTGACCCGTTAACGCAAGTTCTGAATTTTCTCGGGAGGGGTAAGTATGGCTGCTGAAACACCTGAGAAAGTTTCAGAGACTGGGAAAGAGGAGTCCGCGTTCCGCCCCTACGTCCCGCCTGATGTCGCAGTCCCCGAGTTCACATTCCGCGCTGTCGCGCTCGGCGCATTTCTGGGGATCATTTTCGGCGCCGTAACCGTTTACCTGGCGCTGGTTGCGGGCTTGACGGTGAGCGCGTCCATTCCTGTTGCGGTGCTTTCCATCAGCATTTTCAAGTGGCTGGGCAAGTCCACCATTCTTGAAAACAACATTGTGCAGACGGCGGGCTCGGCGGGGGAGTCGATTGCCGCGGGGGTCGTCTTCACGCTCCCCGCGCTGATCTTCCTCGGCTTCCAGCTCGACGTCCCGGAGATTCCGCGCGTGCTCCTCCTCGCGCTCGCAGGAAGCATCCTGGGCGTCCTCTTCATGATTCCCCTGCGGCGCCAGTTGAACGTGGTCGAGCACGGCGCGCTGACTTACCCGGAGGGGACGGCCTGTGCGGACGTCTTGATCGCGGGAGAGAAAGGCGGCAGCTT
>QHZM01000457.1 GCA_003224665.1 Acidobacteriota bacterium | reverse complement strand
AAAGTCAACGTTTTTTTCAACTCTTTGAAAGCCTGAGAAAGTCCAGGACAAACCAGCGGAACGGCAAGGGGGCAGGACACTGCACCCAAAGGTGTAACTTCATATCTGAGGTTTGGATCGCGTTGGCCGATTGAGTCCTTGACGTGGTAGCTTGGGTTGTTTCGAATCGAAAGCTCGGAGTTCGAGACGAGAGAAACGAGGCGTTTCCCACCTTACGATCGTCAGAGGACCGCGATGGCAATTGGACCGGGAACAAAAGAGCGGCTGATGGATGTTGTTTCATCCTGCCGGAATGAAATTCTCGATTTCACCAAGGCCTTGATCCAGGTCCCCACCGAGAATCCGCCCGGCTCCTCCTACCGCGATTGCGTTGCGGTTGTCGAGGCAAAGCTCGAAGAAATCGGGCTTGAGAGCAGCGTGCTCGAGGTCCCGGCCGGGAGGAATCAAAATCCTCGTAACGGGCGGATCCAGAGCGAATCAGCGTACTGCCTGATGAGTTTCTACGGCACGGGCCCGAGGACTCTTTATTTCCATGGTCATTACGACGTCGTACCGGCGGCGACCCCGCGCCAGTTCAAGCCGCTGCTGAGAGGCGACCGCCTGTTTGGCCGAGGCTCTGCGGACATGAAAGGCGGTCTTGCGGCCATGATCTATGCTGTCAAAGCGATAAAAGCCTGCAAACTCCGTTTGAACGGCAGAATTGGTCTCGCGATCGTCCCCGATGAAGAGACGGGCGGACTTCGGGGCTCGCATGCTCTGGCGGCCTCGGGAAAGCTTGGCAAAGATGGCATCGGGATGTTCACTGCCGAGCCGACCGGCGGGGCTATCTGGAACGCCTGTCGCGGCGCAATTTCGTTGCGGGTTACCGTGAAAGGCAAGCCGTCCCACGTGGGCTTGCATTTTTGGGGTGTCAATTCGTTTGAAAAGATGCTGGGCGTCGCCAACAAGCTCATGGAACTCAAGCAAAGAGTCGAGAGCCGCAAGACCGCTTTTAAGATCGAACCGGATGAGGCGCGGAATTCGATATTACTCATCGGCGGGGAATGCCAGGGGGGCGCGAGCTTTAACACCGTGCCCGCCCAGTGCTGTTTCACGGTGGACCGCCGAATCAATCCGGAAGAAGACCTCGGCGCGGAAAAAGAGAGGCTTCTCGAACTCTTCGACCGGTTCAGGAAGGACGGGACAGAGGTCGAAGTTGAAACTCTCCAGGAGGCTCGACCCGCGGGCTTCTCCGAGCACGACCCCGTGGCCCGAGCCCTTTCGACGAGCATCGAAGCCGTCACCGGAAAGGCCCCTTCGTTTGAAATGTGTCCGGGCCTGCTCGAGACCCGCTTTTACGCCGAGCAGGGCGTGCCGGCCTTTGCGTATGGTCCGGGACAATTGACGGCGGCGCACGCGCCTGACGAGTCTGTTGCCCTCGAGGACATCTGTGCCTGCGCGGCTGTCTATACGCTTGCGGCCGCTGAGTTGTTGGCGTGACCAGCGCCTTCACCCCGCGCTGGACTTCATGCGTTTCGATGGAATGCGAAGAGAGGGAATCAGTTAACAGGCCCGACCGGGGCCGGCCTCAGGGGTACTCCGGTAGCCACCCCGGCCTTAACAGGGTCTTTTTCAAGGGCCGAATCAACGGCTTCCCGGATGGTTTTAACGTAGTGCAGGACCAAGCCCTCCAGCAGCTCGTGAGTGAGGTCTTCATGAACGTTCGGCTGGTTGTCTGCCGGTAGGATGACTTCGCGCACACCGGCGCGCTTAGCAGCCAGCACTTTCTCCTTGATCCCGCCCACAGGAAGGACGAGGCCGCTCAAAGTAATCTCTCCGGTCATCGCGACGCGTTCGCGGAGCGGGCGCCGCGTCAGTGAGGATACCAGCGCCGTCACCATCGTCACACCCGCCGAGGGCCCGTCCTTCGGGATGGCGCCCGCGGGGACATGGATGTGGATATCCTTCGCCTGGAAAAAGTCGGGATCAATCGCGTACTCCTCCGAGT
>QHZM01000456.1 GCA_003224665.1 Acidobacteriota bacterium | reverse complement strand
AGGACCGGCCTGTCGAGGCCCGCGGTGACTTCCGTGTGGCCGCCGCAGAGCGTCACGCCCAATGCGCGGCAGGCGCGGAGCGCGTCGCGGAAGATGCGGCGTACAAGCTCGGGCGTCGTCCGGCGCTCGGGGAGCAGGAGCGTCGCCAGAAACCAGCGCGGGCGCGCGCCGAGTGTGGCCACGTCGTTGGCGTTGACGTTGACGGCGTACCAGCCGAGGCGCTCGGCGGTGAAAGTGATGGGGTCGGTCTTCGCCACGAGGTACCTGTTGCCCCAGTCAATCACCGCCGCGTCTTCACCCAGGCGCGGGCCGAGGACGACGCGCGACGATTTCGGGATGGGGCACGATGCCAGCAGTGACTCGAGCAGGCGGGGAGGCAGCTTGCCAACCGGAAGTCTGGCCCCTTGGCGCATGGAGCGCGGAGTATATCCCCGGAAAAATCTTTTGGCGAGGCGGCGGAAGGTGCGACGGCCAGCATTGCGCGCCGCTTGGTGGTATATCTTGGCTGCCATGGACAGGGTCCTGGGCGTGATCCCGGCGCGACTCGACTCCCGGCGCTTGCCGCGCAAAGTGCTGCGGGCGATCTGCGGCCGTCCGATGCTCGCCTGGGTGTACGAGCGCGCGCGGCGCGCCAGGTGTCTCGACCGACTGCTCGTCGCCACGGACGCCGAGGAAGTTTTCGCATTTTGCGAGAAGAGCGGCATCCCGGCGGTGATGACGTCGAAGGAGCTCCGCTCGGGGACCGATCGCATCGTCGAAGTCCTGCGGCGCGAGCCCGCCGAGATCTGCGTGAACATTCAGGGCGACGAGCCGACCGTCACCGCCGAGCACCTCGAGCTGCTGCTCGAGCCTTTCCGCGGCGACCCCGCAACCCAGGTCTCAACGCTCAAGGTGGCCATCGCGGCGGGCGAGGCGCGCGACCCGAACAACGTCAAGGTGACGACGGACGCAAGCGGTCGGGCGCTCTATTTCTCCCGCCCCCCCATCCCCTTCGACCGCGATGGCTCCGGCCAACTGCGCTATTACAAGCACCTGGGCCTTTACGCCTACCGCGTCGCGGCGCTCGAAAAGTTTCACCGCACGCCGCCCTCGCCGCTCGAACTCGCGGAAAAGCTCGAGCAGCTCCGGTTCCTCGAAAACGGCGTGCCCATCGCCGTGGTTGAGACCGAGCTCGATACCATCGGCGTCGATACGGAAGAGGACCTGAAGAAAGTGGAGGACTATTTCCGCCGGACGGGCGCCGCGCCGGCTGGCTCGTCGCACTGCTCGCCGACTGAAGTTCTACGGGAGGCGCATGCATCGCTTCCTGATGTATGCGGTCACGAAAGTGGCATGTCCGTTGCGTGAACGGCGTGCCCTTGGCTCTACGTCACGACTCCCGAGCTCCTACGTGCTTTCTCATCGGCCACGAAAACAGCTTTTCCCACAAAAGGGTTTTGTTTCGCCTGGAGCCTGGGCAGGAGCGCGCCGGGGCGGAGACCGTTCCCGAGTGACGACGGGAGGATATCGCTTTCCCCGCGAGGGGCTCGTCCGCGCGTGATTCCTGTGCGCATTCGAGGTATCAAACAGCCTGCGACTGTTCAGGAAGCAATAAACCCGGAGCCCTTTACAGGGGCGTTTTTTGGGCGCAGAATTTCCCGCAATGCTCCAGGGAAAGTGCTCGGAGTGCGGGCTCACGGACGCCGTCGGCTCGTTCAAGGGCGTCAACAGCAAAGTCTACTGCCCGCGCTGCGCCGCCCGGCTGGTTGAGCTCGCCAGGCAGAAATCGGGGCGGGTCGAGGTCGTAACGCTCATTGACCCGACCGTCTGCTATCGCTGCAAGGCGGACAACGGCAGCCAGCACCTCCCGCTGATCGGGAACCTCCCCTACTGCGCCAAGTGCGCGGACGCGCTCTACCACTACCCCTTCCCGTCGTGGCTCAAGCTGAGCCTTGCGGGGCTCTTAGTCTTCCTGGTCGCCGCACTGGTGCACGCGACTCCTTTCTTTAATGCCGGCAAAAACCTATTCCTCGGCGAGCGCCTGGTGGCAGGACGCCAGTACCGTCAGGCGATACCGCAACTCCAGGCGACACTCACGATTGCGCCGGACTGCGAGAAAGCCGTCCTGCTGCTGGCTAAGGCTCAACTGCTGAGCGGCGACCCGGGGGGAGCCTCCAAGGTGGCCGCGGGCCATCGGCAGGGCCGGTTCAAGGAAGGGGCTCTCGCAAGCGAAGTGAAGAGGATCTTCGACCGTACCGGAAAGGCGTTCGCGAAAGCCGAGGAGGCAAGAAAGCTCGGCGAGCAGCGGAAGTGGGATGAGGCGGCTCGGGTGATGCGGCAAGCGGCGGAGCTTTATCCCGAATTCACA
>QHZM01000455.1 GCA_003224665.1 Acidobacteriota bacterium | reverse complement strand
AGCCTTTCGCAATGTTGAGCTGTGGTACGCGGTTATGAATGTCGGCCCCTGCAAAGGGGAGCGCAATCGTTAAGCCGCTGAGTTCGGCACCAGCCACGCGCAGGCGAGGCTTGTCGTGCGTTTGGGCGAAGGTGAACTGGTTCACGGAAGTGGGACTAATGTTGTGGGTAAACCGTAGCAGAGAGTTAATGCCTGTCCAGTTCAGGGTGCCGCGCATCGTGGGTGCCGGATTCGGGCCCCAGGTATTGGCCGGAGCCAGGATCGGGACGTCTTCATAGGAGATCCGACCCATCAGGCGCATCCGGTCGTTGAAATAATGGTCGATGCGATAATTGTCTTCTCGTTGATTAATCACACCTGAGCCGTTGTTGACATAGTTAAACGCAGCGGTGGGGAGATTGTTAGTGTTAGGCAGAGGGAAATACTGGGTCAGGAGGGCCACGGCGTTCGGGTCAAAGCACGCCGGGTTGAGGTGCGTGGAATCAACTATGCAGTTGACGCCGGGGTACAATTGCGACATCAGTGTCGCGCTGGCGCTATCAAACGCCAGCCCGCCGGGGTTAATGAACGACGGACTGTTTGTGAAATCTCCATTGCGCATGGCTTGGGGAACCATCTTTCCAGTCAAGCTCTGCCCGCGGCGGACCCGCCGCCACTCCTCTCCCACAAAGAAGAAGGTCTTTTTCTTTTCGGTATTGTACTTCCCGGGGATATAGACCGGCCCACCGATCGTGAAACCGAAAATGTTTTGTTTGAGCGGAGACTTCCCGGTGAAAGTGTTCCGAGCGTCCAGCGCGTCGTTGCGGAGGTAGTCATAAGCGGCCCCGTGAAATCCGCTGGTGCCCGACTTGCTCTCCACGATGATGTTCGCTGATCCGGTAAAGCCAAACTTGGCGCTGAAATTGTCTTTTAGAATATTGAATTCGGAGATGGTGTCCAGGGACGGAGTCACGTTTGGACCGCACATGCACCCGGTGTTGTTGCTGAAGGTTCCGTCCTGGGCAAAGTTGGTAAACTCGCGCCCGACACCGTTGGCGGTGATGGGTTGACCCGAGACAATTCCTCCCCCGGTCATTTCTTGTCCGGCGCCGATTGAGCTAACCACTCCCGGAACCAGGACCGCCAGCGATATGAAGTTACGGCCATTGAGGGCCAGCGTAGAAATCTGCTGCGACCCGATGGTTGTGCTCTGCTCACCGGAGGAGGTCTCGACGGCGACCGCCGCCGCCGCCACGGTCACTTCGCTCGTGGCCGCACCCAGTTGCATGCTGGCATTCACGGCGACGCGCCCCCCGATCTCAAGCCTCACTCCCTCGGCAACAAAGGCTCTGAAGCCTTCCGTTTTGACCGATACGTTGTACGTGCCGGCCTGAAGGGCCTCGAGGTCGTAAAAACCACTCGAATTGGTGTGCACCACCTGAGCCTGTCCGGTCGCGGCATTGGTAATGGTGACCTCGGCGTTGGGAATAACCGCGCCGGATGGATCAGTTACGGTGCCCAAGATTGCGCCTGCCGACGCCTGGCCATAAGCCCTGGGCACGGCAACATAGAGCACGCAAACCATTGATATGACGACACCGCACAAGACACAGCGATTCTTGCTGCTCATTTCGGCCTCCTTGGCACGATCAGAAGAGCACCTGTAGCGTTCAGGGATTCTGAACACTATGTCCCCGCAGGAAGTACCCTGACCCAACGCACAAATATCAGACAAGTTGTAAAGAAGACTTGCAGCTATCCCGCGCTGGCGTCTATACTCTCGTTCCGCCCGGCTTGTCAAGGGAAATTTTGGATGCCCATTTCTTGGTACTGACCGTCTAAGAGTCTCAAGGAGTTGGTCCAAGCCATGGCCATGTTAGCGCCCGTTTCACGCACCACCCTCAGCGAGCAGGTCGCCCTGCAAATCGTGGACATGATTTCCGCCGGTCGATGGAAGCCGGGCGAGAGACTCCCTTCCGAATCCGCACTCTGTCAGGCCCTGCAAATCGGCCGCTCAACCCTGCGTGAGGCTCTGAAATCCCTCGCCTTTGTCGGGAGGGTGCGGATGCGGGCTGGAGAAGGCACGTACGTCGCCGAGGGTCTCTCCAAGTTTCTGGATCGGGTTCTAGCGGGTGGATTCATAAAATCAGAAAAAGACGTGAGCGAGCTTTCCGAGGCGCGGATCCTCTTGGAGACCGAGCTGGCGGCGCTTTGCGCACAACGGGCTACTCAGACCGATTTGCAGAAGCTGGAACACATTGTGGCCGGGATGCGCGAATCGCTCCACGAATCGGGCGAGCGTTTCCTGGAATTGGACCTGGAATTCCACCTCGCCATTGCCGCCTGCTCCCAGAACCAGTTCCTTGCCCAGTTCTTGCGGACCATTCGCGGGCTGCTGCAAGAATGGATCATGAAAAGTTCGCAAGTTCCGGGATCCCGCGACGTCGCCTATGCCCAGCACCTGAAGATCTTTGAAGCCCTGAAATCACGCCAGCCTCGGAAGGCGCGTGCTGCCATGCGTAGCCATTTGCAGACTTTCCGGCGGGGATACTTGCTCCTCCTCAAGGCATCGGAGTCGGAAACAAAAGAACAACAAGTTTCCGAGTCTCTGGCGGGGAAAGGTTGATA
>QHZM01000454.1 GCA_003224665.1 Acidobacteriota bacterium | reverse complement strand
CGGAATGGGCGGGTACGTTAAGAATTTGTGGGACGGCCGGGTGGAGGTCTATGCCATCGGCGACGAGGCCTTGCTGGAGGAGTTCAAACGTCGCCTGGAGCAAGGACCGCCCGGCAGCCGGGTCAAGAACATCGAAGAGTCTGATGAGCCGGTGAATAAGCGCTACTCGAGTTTCATGATTGAGGGCGGCTGGTAGAACAGACCTGCGCGGGCTTCTCTCCGGCAGTAATTTCAAGACCGAGGGGTGACGACTTGAACGACCTGAAAAAGCTCATTCGAGAAGTCCCGGACTTCCCCAAACCCGGGATTCTTTTCTACGACATCACGACGCTGCTGAAGGACCCGGTCGGCCTCCATCGGGCGGTTGACTCCCTGGCAAACCATTATGTGGGCCGCGCGGTGGACCGAGTGGTGGGCATCGAAGCCCGAGGTTTCATTTTCGCCCCGATGGTCGCTTACCGATTGAATTCCGGCTTTGTGCCCGTCCGCAAACCCAAAAAACTTCCGTACGAATGCGCTCGAGTGACCTATCAGCTCGAGTACGGGCAGGACTCGCTCGAGGTCCACCGCGACGCAATCAGTAAAGGCCAGGATGTTTTAATCATCGACGACGTCCTGGCGACGGGCGGGACGGCCGCCGCCGTGGCCCAGCTCGTCGAGTCCCTCGGCGGCCGGGTCGCCGGCCTCGGCTTCCTCATCGAACTCGAGTTTCTGAAAGGGCGCGAGAAACTCTCCCGCTACGAACTACACTCCGTTTTGAAATACTAGGAAAAGGCGACGCTCGGGCGCTGGCGCCGGAACGTTCCAGGCAGCAACGGTAGGGCTAAGAGACCGCTTCCGCCCCTGAGCCGGGCCCGAGTGCGCTCAAAATCCCGTCAAGAAAGTAACCCTCCGGCAGCGCGCCTTCAAATGCTGCCGCTTCATTGATCACTGTCTTGGGGACGGCGTAGACCCGGTACTTCCCCGCCAGTTCGGGGAACTCTGTCGACTCGATGCAATCCGCCCGAATGAGATCGTTCTCCATCGCAAAACGGTGGGCGAGGCGCACGGCCTGCGGGCAATGCGGTCAGGTGGGCGTGACGAAGACTTCAAGGTGGAGGGGCTCGGCGATGTTCCTCAGTTTTTCTCGGGTCTCGGGCGCGAGGCCCGAGTCGCCCTTCGAAACGGCGAGAATCGCGTCGAGGAGCGTCGAAAACTCATACCCGGCAGGCAAGCCAAAGAACCGGATGCCATAGTCTTTGTCGTTGCGAACGACTGTGGCCGGGATCTTGTCGATGCCGTATTCGGCGACTTTTTCCACGTCCAGCAGGAAGTTATAGACTTCCAGGGAAAGTGTATCGGAGAGCGCAGCCAACTCCTCGAGCAGGAGTCGAGTTTCGCGCCCGTATTCGAGGTTAAGCTCCTGGGTGAAATGAATGAGCTTCACCGGGTTCGGCATTTCCTTGAGCCGTTCCCGGACCTCGAGAATTTCCTCTTCGCCAAGCAAGCCCATGAGCGGTCCTCAGTAAGCCTTGGTTTCTTTCAGTCCAAGCCTCCATTATATATACCTTCTTGTCGAAGAGGTGCGTTCTCTCAGAATTCAAATCTCGGTCCCTTTCGGCGTCGCTCACGAACCGGAACGCGAGCGGGTAGCCATCACGGCACGGTTCTTGGTGCCGTCGGCTTGCGGGTCATCCGCGATACGATTCCGGCAAATGGACATAAGGGACAAGTCCGCGCCACCTGCTCTATGCGTGGACAGGCTCGTGGCGTTTCAGCCTGGGAAGTGCCTTGATGGACTTCCCGGCCTTCTCCTGGGCGAGGCGCAGGTCGTAGAGGCTCTGGAGATTGAGCCAAAACTGCGCGCTCGTGCCAAAGAAATGAGCGAGGCGCAGAGCGGTGTCGCCCGTAATAGCGCGCGTCCCATTCAAGATTTGCGTGACGCGATTGGTCGG
>QHZM01000453.1 GCA_003224665.1 Acidobacteriota bacterium | reverse complement strand
CTCAAGAACTGCTTCGTCGTGGTCGTGTTTCCACCCAGGCGCGTGCCCGCGCCCGAGGCGCCACCGTAGGTTACGTCGCCGAGCGTCGTCATCGGCGACAGCGCATTGAACGCCGCGCCGGCAGTCGTCTGCCCAGTTCCGCCACTTGCGATGGGCAGCGAGCCCGAGAAATCGAACCTGACGTTGCCAGCCGAGGGGTTCGAGATCGTGATATTGGTCCCACTCTGCCAGTTGATGGTCTGCTGGCTTGAGGTGTTCGTGCCGTTCGCCTGGAAGGTCGCGCCGCCACCTCCGCCGCCCGTAATCGTGCAGTCAGTGCGGGAGACGCTCGAGTTGTCCGCGCAGGTGACGCCTGAGCCCAGGAAATTCAAGATCTGGCGCTGGGTGACCGGCACGCCGACGCTGTCGACGGTCGTATAGGCCTGCGCGGGCGGCACGGCCGGAACGGCGCTTGCCGGCGTCGCGGTGTTGAGATCAAACGTCGAGCCGGTGATCGAATAATTCGCCGAGAGATAGACCTGCCCGCCGGCGTAGAGAGTTACCTGGTAGGTGGTCCCCAAGGGCGTAATCGCGTCGTTACCCTGGATCGTGGCGGAAAAAGTCCCGTCGGCCGCGGCGAGCACGTCAATCGGCGTGACGTTTACGATGAGGAAAGTCCCCTGGACGCGCGGCAGGTTTCCGATGCCGTAGTTCATCAGGAGAAAGCGCGCATGGCCGTTCGTGATGGCGTTGCCCTGGGGATCGAGGAGCTTTCCCGTCACCGTAGTGCCGAAGAGCAGTGGTAAGTGATTAGTGATAAGCGTCAAGAAAACGAACAGCGCTAAGTACAGTGATCGATGGTTGGTGGTTTCGGTTTGTTTGTTTTCGCTCATCACTTATCACTGACCACTTCTCACTGCTCTACTACTGTTGAACGTACGTCAGCACGCCCTGCGCGTTCGGTGACGTCCCGCCGAGGTTGATGCACAGCGCATTCGACGCCGCCGACTTGAATACTGTTCCGCCCCAACCCATCGCGAGCTCGGTCCCGGATGTCGGCGCCATTGTGCCCGTCAGGTTCGTCGTGCCCGTGGCGCAGTTGGTCCCCGTTCCGTACTGAAAAATCGCTGTGGGCGCGGTGCCGGCGAGCGTGAAGGCCGCGCTGCAGGCGTAAATCGTCTGGCTGCTCGCGAGCGCGACGAGCTGCGCGGCGCCCGCGGCAGCGACGGAAATCGCTTGGTTCGACTTCGCCACGTTCGGCGCAAGGCACGGGTCAATCGTCGTGAAGCTGACCTTCACCGCGCTGTTCGTCGAATCAAACGAGGCGCTCAGGACCTGGTCGGCATTGCGGTTGATCTGAGCCGTGGCCGGGTGAAACCACCAGATGGCGAGGATCGAAAAAATTCCGAGCAGGAATACTGAGAACCGAAACAAGCTGCGAAAGTTTGGCCGTTTCATTAATCATTCTCCAATCTCGAAGCGTGGGCTGCGGCTGTCCTAAACGGGAGCAGCAACGGGGTTCTCGTCGTCGGATTTCGTCCGCGCCTGCGCCGCCGTCCCGCCTTTCGAAGCGACCACGCCTTCGCTGGTCTCCTCGGGCAGCGCCAGCTCCTTGCGGATGAAGGCTCTCAAGTCGTAGTCCGAGACGATCAACCCGGCCTGCGCGAACCGGGTGAGCGCGTCCACAATGTCCTCGAGCGCGCGCGCCTGGACGTTTGCCGCAATGAGTTTCGGGCAGGGCGCGTCGAGCCCGAAGTTGTAATAGACCAGCCGCCGGATTGTCGTGTTGGTAATCTGCTCGGCGATTTTGTTCGCCACGTTCTGGAGCGATAGCATAAAGAACTTGGTCTGTTCCCGGCCCAGAGAGCGCGATCCTGACTGCGTCCTTCCCAGGTTCATGAACATGGCGAGTGCCTGCATGGAAATCTGTTCGTTGTGGTGCTGGATCGAAGGAGCCAGGTCTTTGAGCGTTCCGCGGACTCCCAGGATTTCAAACGTCGCGCCGTTCGGCAGCACCACGCCGGTGCGCTCGTGCGCGGCAAGCTGGGTGACGAAGTTAACCGCCGCGTCATGATCCTCTTTCGAAAACCCCGGCGGCATGATGATCACGGGCACGCCCAGTGAATTCCGCTCGGCGCCGATCGCGTCAATCCGGTAGAGCTGGTTTTTGATGTACCAGTGCGGGTAGGCCGGCCGCAGGGTTGACCGCCCCCAGAAGTTCGCGCCTTCGCGCCGGAAGGTGAAGACCGTGAGCTTGTCCGCCGGGACGCTCACCTGCTCGAAGCGTCCCCCGCGGTAGCCGTACTGCCCGAGGTAGAGCAGCGTCCGCCCGTCATCGTCCACTTGAAAGCGATAGAAAGTGACCGGGAGGAGGTCCGCGAGCATTCTGAGACGCAGCATGCCCTTGTCAACCGTGTAAACGTCTTCATGCGCGGCGCAGCCGAACGGAAGCATCAGCAGCGCGTTGCGGATCACTTCCTCCCAGGACTGCGTGGCCCATCCGCCCGTCGAAGTGCGGAACTCGAGCCCGCCGAAAAGGTTATCTTTGACGAACCGGCCCACTTCTTTTGCTTTCGCCGCCGTATCCTTTCCTTCCCCATTCGACCCCGTCCTGCGTCCGCCGTTTCCCCCTGCCGCC
>QHZM01000452.1 GCA_003224665.1 Acidobacteriota bacterium | reverse complement strand
GGCACCTTCACGGCGAGCATAGCTGGGTCGCATTGGCGTTGGGTATCGCTTTTGTTTTCGGTTATTTAGCTCAATCAGGGGGTGGTATGGCAGCGATTACGGGATCATATTTTGCCGGGCTCCTGATCGGGCGGACGACGTCGGTTGAGAAGGTGATCGGGGATGTTCGGTCGATGACGAACTCGTTCTTCGGTCCCCTGTTCTTTACTTCCGTTGGACTTGATACGAACGCCCGTCAAGTGGGTGGTCACCTGGGGTTCTTCTTGATGATCCTAACTGTGGCTGTCTTGGGAAAAGTACTGGGCTGCGGGATCGGCGCAAGGCTGAAAGGACTTAACCTTCAGGAATCCCTGGTCGTCGGCGCAGGCATGATCCCTCGCGGCGAGGTCGAGCTAATTACAGCCAGCATCGGGTGGTCAGCGGGTCTGATTTCGTCCCCGGTCTATTCTCTGGTCGTCGTCCTAATCCTGGCGACGACTCTCATTGCCCCTGTCCTGCTTCGTATTTTCCTCCCCAGCCGGTCTTCTCACGCCTCAAACGACGCCTCCCCACCACTGATTGCCGGACTCCCGGGCCGATAAAGATTTCCTACTTTTATATCTTGCTGATTCCAAAACGCGAGTTCTTACCAGAGCCCTGCTTAAGCCAAAAAGTGGCGAAAGGGTGATTTTACATAGAGGGGAGCGACCAGAGACGAAGCCAGACTCAAAAAGAATTTGACCTTTCATCACTGCTATCGTATACTCCGCCGCCAGGAACTGATGTGCTCGCCAGGATTGGGGGGATCGGGCCTAGTTCCTCACCGGGGTAGTCTCTAGACCCATTGATGGCTTGACTTACGAGTGGGAGGAAGACTGTCTTCGCGAGCAGGTGAGGAGGGGGGCGCCTTGGCGCATGCCCCTGGCAAGGCGGGGGTCTGATGGATTCCTTCCTTCTTCTTTGGCCTCCACACATCGCGCTGCCTATCGTCGTGGCGGCTTGCGTGCTCGCCCTTGTCGTGGAAAGGTGGCTCCACCGCCGCGCCGAGCGGAACCGAGCGGAGGCTGAAGCCCTCCGCTTCTCAAACCTGCATTTCCTCACTCGCGCTCTTTCCGAGAGCGGCGACGTCAAGAAAATGGCCGAGGAAACCCTGGAGCGAACGCTCCAGATGTTCTCTGCGACGGAAGGGTACGTGTTGCTCAAGACGCCCGGCCCGCAGGGCATCAACCACTCTTACGCCAAAGGGTATTCGGCCGCCACGTTGACGCGACTTTCCTCGGCCCCCTTGCGTTCTTACCTGGCTTCCTCCGCTGAGCGCTGGGGTAACCTCATGGTCTTTCCGGACTTCCGCCGGCCCGCCCTGACTTTCACCTGGCAACGCGACCCGCTTTTCAAAGAATTCCGAAATGTCTTTACCGCCGAGGGGCTTAGAAGCCTTGTGGTGGTAGGCCTCCAGATCAAAGAACGGTCCTATGGGGCGCTGCTTGTCAGCAGCCGGGCTTCCAGGACGTTTGAGTCGAGTGAACTGCGCCTGATGCTGGCGATCGGCAACCAAGTGAGCGCCGCCCTGCAAAACCGGTGCCTGAGCCAGGCTGTGGACCGACGCAATGAGGAGCTGAGGATTCTCCACCGCGTGGGCGAGGCACTCCGCGCCACTTTCGACCTGGAGGTCCAGGCCGAGATCCTGCAACGCGAAGTCCGAGGCCTGGTGGGGACGACGACCTTTTCCCTGGCTTTCCAGGACTCCCGCGACGGCCGCCTGGAGACGGTTTACGCCTACGAGGACGGCTCGCGAGACAAGCCGAAGGCCTTCGGCCTTTCGGAGTATGTCCTGCGGACTCGCGCCCCACTGATGATTACGCACAAATTCCTTGAAGAAGCGCGGCGCCTGGGGGTGGCGTCGGTTGACCCCCGCATTCGCACTTGGTGCGGTGTCCCCATCAATTTTTCGGACGGTTCGATGGGCGTGATGGCCGTCGCTGACACGAAGCACGAGCACACGCTGAACGAGGAGAAGTTCCAGTTGCTTCAGGTCTTGGCGGACGAAGCCGCTGTGGCCATTGAAAACGCGCGGCTGTTCCAACGGGAGCACCGCCGGACGCGCCATCTGGCGCTGTTGAACGAGCTCGGACGCAAGGCCATGGCCATCCTGAACCCGCAGGAGCTGGTCACAAAAATCTGCCAGCAAATACGCATTGCGTTCAGCTATGACCTGGTACGCCTCGGCCTTTTCGACTCCGAACGGGGCGAGCTGGTGGTGGAAGCCCAGGACGGGTACGGGTCGGAAGTCCTAGGCCGATCGTTCAAGCTTGGCGAAGGCCTTGCCGGAATCGCGGCTCAGACCGGCGAACCTGTGGTGGCCAATTCCATCCGCGAGGACGAGCGCTACGTCCCGCTCGACGCCCGCGCTCAGTCGGCTCTGAGCCTGCCGCTCCGCTACCAGAACGACACCGTGGGCGTCTTAAGCATCGAGAGCTTCCGGGAACAGAATTTCTCCGAGCAGGATGTGCTCACCCTCCGGTCACTAGCCGACAATTTCGCCATCGCGTATCACAACGCTCGTGCCTACCAGTCGGCCCAGGAGCAAGCCGTCACAGACAGTCTGACCGGCCTGAAGACGCACCGCTACTTCATGGAAG
>QHZM01000434.1 GCA_003224665.1 Acidobacteriota bacterium | reverse complement strand
AGTACCTGGAGGTTTTCCGTGTGGCGGGCACGACGGCCTTCCTCGGATACGCTGCCGCACAGATCCAAGACTCGATCTGGAGGGGCCAGTCGTGGGGCGTGACCTTCAAGCACGTCTTTGACGGCCTTATCTACGGACTGCTTACTGCAGGCACGTTCGGGTGGCTCTGGCCAAGGTAAGGCCGTACCAGCCGCCTCCCATACCGGGACACTGCCCCTTGGCTGCAGCATCAGCTCATCTGCCGTCTTCGGGGTCCACGAGGACGGATTACCGACCTTACATCCCGTCGCCTTCTCAGTTTTCGGGGTGTCCACACTCTTCGCAAGGAGACCGACAGATCGCGTTCTCGCGAGGAGACATTTCACCAGCAGAGACGAATTGCTGCTCGAATCCAGGCTGGCCGGGCCAATGAGGTTGCCGCACGGGGATGCGGCGAGCAGTTACGTTGACCTGCGCTGGATTCGCTGCAACTACTTTGATGGGACGGCGTGCTCTTTGACATAAGCGTCGATCTGCAAATCCCGATCCGCGCCGGAAGCACCCGGCTCGATGTAGTGGAACGCTTCGGCGTATTGGACCCCGTATTGTCTGCCCAGGTCGCGGCTGTGCGCCATGGCGAACTCCCTGATGTAGTTTCGATCGGCGGTGATGTCGTCGTCGCCCAGCAGGGGCAAGCGCTGATTGCGCTTCGCCAATTCCGCTCTCAAGCGTGATCCGAGGTGCCCGGCCGGACCTTTAGCCACGTTAGCCCGGTTCGCTTCCACCTTCTTATCGATCTGCTTGCTGATATCCACGACGCGCGTGATCTCCGGACGCCGTGCGTAATAATACTTGTCCTGTACCGCTTTCGGCTCGAGGCCAGCCGCGAACTGCTCCGGATAGTCGTGCGCCCGGCCGGCCATCCAGCACGCCGCTTCCACCGCCCGCGCCAGGGTGTAATGATCGGGATTCTCCTCGTCGTGCGCCCAGGGATCCCAACAAATGACGGTATCCACCTTGAGCAGGCGAATGAGAAATATGACCCGGCAGATCAACTCGTTGAGCGAAACGTCGGCCATGCGGTGGTTGTTGTAGTTGAGGTCGAAGTGGCTCTTACAACCCAAGATCCGCGCGACCTCGGCGTTGTCGCGCTCGTTGCCGAGCACGTTCTCGCCGATAGTTCCCGGCGTGCCCAGCCCGGGCGCATCGCCCATATCGTCGTTAGTCGCGCGGACAAGGTGGCCTGTATAACCTTCTTCGATCAGTTTGGCCACCGTGCCCGCCGCCGACAGCGGGATATCGTCGGAGTGAGCCTGGAGCGCAAGAAGCACTTTTCCTTTGTGGGGTTGGCCCGTGGCGGGGCGCTCAAGAACAACTTTGCCCGCCGCCTGCGGCGCCTGTTGAGTTCGCGCCGACCGGGCCAGCGTCCCGCCGGTCATCAAGCTCCCCAAGAAAGTGCGCCGTAACATGGATCCCATTATACTCTCGTCAAGATCGGCCCATGAGGATTACGGAGATACGGCCGGCAGGCTTTTGCCATCTGCCCATCAGATCGGAGGTTTTCACGTTTTATCGCCGCGCTCAACGGCGACCACCCCAAACTTTTTCTCAATCTCCCTGTCCCATCAACACCAGTCGTAACGGGTAGGTTCATATGCTCGATCTCAAACGCAGTCGGGTCACTTTAGCAATCACGATGGTATTGATCACGGCCGGCGCGCAGGCTTCGCAGGACCAATATCCGGCTACTCGCGACGCCCAGGGTTCGCTCGCTGCGCGGATTCAAGCTCCCAGTCCGCCACCCCAGCCCCTTTATGAAACCCGCGAGATCCATGACCCGAACGGTACCGGAAAATTCTACCTGGGTCGAGAGATCGCTCAGGTGATGGGGCCAGGTGGCATTGCCTGGCTAGATCGCCCGGAGCGCGGAGACGAGGAGCGTCCCGCGGCAGTGATCGACGCCTTGGGGCTTCGGGGCGGGGAGGTCGTCGCGGACCTGGGCGCCGGGTCGGGCTATTTCACGTTCCGCATCGCACCGAAGGTTGGCAAGACGGGCAGGGTGCTGGCCGTAGAAATCCAGGACGAGATGCTCGAAACCATCCGCCGACGCGCGACCGCGCTGAAAGTCACGAACGTAGAAGAGGTGAAGGGCAGCGAGACCGATCCCAAACTGCCCGTCAACGGCGTAGATATCGTCCTGATGGTGGATGTCTATCACGAGCTCGCCTATCCCTATGAAGTTATGACCAAAGTTTGCAAAGCGCTGAAGCCAGGTGGCCGTGTGGTCTTCGTCGAGTACCGCAAGGAAGATTCCCGGGTGCCGATCAAAGAAGTGCATAAGATGTCGGTGGAGCAAGTTGAGAAAGAAATGAAGGTAGTCGGGCTTGTGCACATGCGGACGTTGGAGACGCTGCCATCGCAACACATCGTGATCTTCGAAAGGCGCGAATGAGCTCAATTTCGGCTCGAACAAGTTGAAGCCGTGCTCGGTCTGAGGGGCCACACGTCAGATAGTTCCGGGCGCCACACTGCGCGGGAGTTGTTGGGGAGTCAAAACCGCGATGGTCTGGATGCGCGTTTGAATCGTGGCGGGAGGGGACTCCAGGAGGTAGCCACGTTCAGTGCTTTCGTGACCGTGGGCTT
>QHZM01000422.1 GCA_003224665.1 Acidobacteriota bacterium | reverse complement strand
TCACTCGCTTATCTGTTGAGCCCTCGAACGAGAGGATGGTTTGTTGCCGGCGAGCCGGATAATCAGTGGAGATTCGAAGAATCGACGGGGCCGGCAACCCGAAGCTGGACCCCGTAAGCTGGATCCCCGGTCCTTGCTTCGGTATTGCAGGTCTGAACTTCCCGCTTTTCTCACTTGCCTGCGGCGCGCCGTGGAGATCGAGTCCCCAACCAATTCCCCGGCCGACGTTAGCCGGCTGGCCCGGTTCTTTGCCAAAGAGTTGAAGCGGCTGCACGGGAAGGTCAAAGTCCTCCGTCATCCCACCGCCGGCTCGAGTGTGTGGGCGGAATTCTGGCCGGAGAAACGCCCGCGAAAGTCGGTCCTCGTTCTGGGGCACCTCGATACGGTCTGGGACAAGGGGACGCTCCGCCGCATGCCCTTCCGCACCCGCGGCGGCCGAGCCTACGGGCCGGGGATTCTGGACATGAAATCCGGACTGGCGTGTGGCCTGTGGGCCATCCGGGCGCTTCGGGAGCTGGGAATTTCTCCTTCGACCCCCGTCCGGTTTTTTTTCAATTCGGACGAGGAAACCGCGAGCCGCGCTTTTCGGAAGCAGATCTTTGCCGAGGCGCGCCGGGCGCGGGCGGTCCTGGTGCTCGAGCCTGCGGCGGCAGGCGGGGCACTCAAGACGGCGCGCAAAGGCGTGGGCGAATACCGGATAACTGTTTATGGCCGCGCCGCCCACGCGGGCATCGAGCCGGGAGCAGGCGTCAATGCGATTGCCGAACTCGCCCGGCTGCTCCTGCGGATCGAGCAACTGGCCCGGCCGCTTCGAGGTTTGACGCTGAACGTCGGATTGATCCAGGGCGGAACGCGGTCGAACGTCATTCCGGAGCGTGCCACGGCGGTCGTGGATGTGCGCGTCCCCCGAAAAAAAGATGGAGAGGCCATTGAGCGCAAGGTCCGCCGCCTGAGACCCGTCCATCCCGAGGCGCGACTCGAAATTACGGGCGGAATCAACCGGCCTCCGATGGATCGCGCCAGGGCGCTCAGGCTTTTCCGAAAGGCCAGGGCCCTCGGGCGGGCGCTCGGGATGGAGCTCGAAGAGGCTTCAACCGGCGGCGGGTCTGACGGCAATTTCACCGCTGCGCTCGGAATCCCAACCCTTGACGGCCTCGGCGGAGTCGGCGAGGGGGCCCACGCCTTGAGCGAACACGTGATCATCAGCGAACTTCCCCGCCGCGTTGCCCTCCTTGCGGCGCTTATCGCCACTCTTTAGCTCGACATCTGGAGAAGATTGAGCTTCATTGCCCGGGGTTTGGTCCCGACGGGCCTCGAGCGAACCAAGGTGTCGCCGCGACTATTTGGAGGTGTGGGCCGCGGAGAGAAGAAGTCTTTGATTGATCGAGACTGGGAAGCTTGCCGGGGAGAGAGCGGCACGAGCAACCGAGGAGATTACGAATTAAGTCCCGCCGTACCGCTTCTCAACATAAGCGCCGACCTCCTGCTCAAAGTCGGAGTAGCTGACGCGTAGTCCATTCTGGAGCAGGCGAACGAAGCTGGGGCTCGCGGGCATTCCCTTCAACAGCCGGTCAATTTCTCCCAGGCCCTGAGTGTCACGGAGGTATTCAAGCGCGGCGAGCGATTTTGCGTACGCAAGCCCCACCTGGTCCTGGGGTAAATCAATGAAGGAAGTCTCGAGCGCCGAGTACTGGGGCAACCGGCCGCCGGCGAAGGCGCGCGCAAGCTGTGACCCCAGGACCGCCGTCGTAGCACCTTCCTCGAGTTGGGCCAGGCCCTCGTTGAACCACACCGGGCAGCGGCCCTGCGTAATTTGGCGGACGAAAGAATGCGCGAGTTCGTGCTTGAGGACTCGAGCCAGTTCCGGCGTCATCTTTGCGAGCCCAGAGACTGGCACGCGGATTTTTCCGTCGTTCAGCGCCCCTACCCAGTCCGGCGAGCGGGTAACGTCACGAAAGGCCTCGTTCGGGTAAAGCAGGACGACGATGGTTTCAGAAGGATAAAAGTCCAAGTCTCTTTCGAGCTCCACGAAAACCGCCTCAAGGGTGTTCAGGACCACTCCGCTCAGTTTTTCCGCCTCGCCTTCGTACCGGAGCAGGAAGTGCTGGCTGCGAAGCTCCTGAAAGGAGCCCGCGATGCTCCGTTCACGTTCAGCCTTGGCGACGGCTTCGCGCAGGCGAGAGTTGTCCTGTAGGCCCAGCGCCTTGTTCCATTCCGATATCGCCTGGTCGAGATTTTCCTGACCGTAAAAGGCC
>QHZM01000421.1 GCA_003224665.1 Acidobacteriota bacterium | reverse complement strand
AGGGCCACGAAGCCGACCCCACCGTTCAGGATAGCGCGCTGCCCTTTCACATACGTATTGAACTGTTCGTCGGTCACGTTCGCAGGCTTCTGCAGCTTCTGAAGGACTTCCAGACCATGGCGAGCGTCCCCGTCGGCGCGGGAAAGCTTGGCCGCCGCGTCCGGGTCATCCGTCTTGAACACAAACGGGAAAACAAAGCTCACGTAAACGAGCGCGTCGCTGTTATCGGGGTCAGCCTCAACAGCTTTTTTCGCAGCATCGACGGCCTTCTCCACGTTGTTCAGTTGGGCGTAAGTCTGCATCATCGCGACATACGCGTTCGCCTTGAAATCCGAATTCGCAAACTTCTGGAGGAAGGCCTCGGCCAGCGAGATTCTTTTGTTCGGGTCTTTCTCGGTCGCCATCGCCTGAAAGGCGTCGTATTCGTCCCGACTCTTCCATCCCGGTGTCTTTGCTTGCGCCGCCTGCGGAGGAGCAGACCAGGTTCGGACGGGAACCAGACCCGCGGCCACCTTGATTCGCCTGGCAGCCTGGGCAAACCCCGTGTGGGGGACGAAAACAACCAGCAGGATTAGAGTCAGGAACGTGCTCAATTTCTTCATTGCGTAAGTACCTCAGCGTATGGGATCTGTGAGCAAGGGAAGGGAGCGGAATCCAATGGTCGCCCGCTCGGGCCTGGTTTCGCAAGCCTCCGGCTCCGGCCATCCGAACGGCCAAGTGCCGCCGCCCCTTGCATACCAAGACTCACAAGAGTTTTCAAGCAAAATCTCTCATCCCAAAGCAATAAGACCCGTTTACCATTCCTCAACCTATTGGATGCCCCAGCCGGCGCCCATGTAGCCCGCTTTGCTCCCCGGCTTGCGGGCGCATCCGCCGGACATTAGAATCAAGCCAGGAGCGCCTCCTTGAAGTCCTCAGAAGACCTGGCCCAACTGATAGAACTGGCGGCATTCGCACCCCGGGACCGCCTCGAACCGCTGTTCAGGGAGACTTCCAAGGAAATCCTGGTCGCCCTGGCGCGCAACCCCAACCTCAAGGAACGCGACCTCCTCCGGCTGCTCGAGCGGAAAGACCTCGACGGCGACGTTGTCCGGCAGATCGCCGAGCGCAAGGATACCGCGCTCCACTACTCCGTTAAGCTGGCGCTGGCCCGCCATCCCAGGACGCCGCGTTTGGTTTCCTTGTCCATCCTCAAGTTCCTCTACCTCTTTGACCTAGTCAAGGTCTGCCAGACCCCTGCAGTGCCGGCACACGTCAAGGTGGTGGCTGAAGACATGATCCTGAAGAAGGTTGATTCCGTCCCTCGCGGAGAGAAGATCAACCTGGCGCGCCGCGCGCCGGGGAGTGTTGCCGCCGGCCTTCTCGTCAACGCTGACCGCGAACTGGCCCTCGCCGCGCTGGATAACCCGTTTCTTCTGGAGTCGCAAGTCCTCAAGGTCCTCAGCCTCGAAAACCTTGCACCGATCGTAATTGAACTTCTCGCGCAGCACCGGAAGTGGTCGCATCGTTATTACGTCCGCCTGGCCCTCATCCGCAATCCTATGACGCCCCTGCCCCTGGTGTTGAGCTTCATTCCAAACATGGCCGTAAACGACCTGAGGGAAATCTGCCTCGACCGCCGGATGCCCGAACAGATCCGCAAGTACATTCTGGCGCATTGTGCAGAGCGACTGGCCAAAAAACCCGCAGAGAAGCCGAGCTCCGATTGAGACGCTGCGGACTTCGTGCTTGACGGGATAGGCTTGTGGGAAGGGGAAAAGTGCTACACCCTGCGCGCGGGGGCTTATGGGCTCACTGCTGGCTTCGTCCCAGCCGCACACCCTGGAAGGCGGGTTGGATATATGACCGCGGCCAGCGGAACATCCTTGCGAGCGGAATCAGCCAAATCCAGGGAGAAATCGCGAGCTGGGAGTTTTAGTCTCAGACGATAGTATTGAGCGATGGCCTTATATAGCTGGACCCCGAGGTACTGCAGTTCTTGCAAACGTTTATCGCTAAGTTCGTACTCGCGCCACGGATCACCTTCGGTGTTTTCGGCGACCGCCACACCGCCGGTTTGCCTGCTCAGGGTGAAAAAGTTCTCTAGGTTCGGAAAGATTTCGGGGGGGAAGTTTATTACGCCGCTCGGTCCAAAACTAAGAATGCTGGGCCCGAGGGAGCCACTGATGATCCGCCCTAACTGGAAACCGAACAACCGAATACCTCCGGCTACCAAGGTGTCCCG
>QHZM01000005.1 GCA_003224665.1 Acidobacteriota bacterium | reverse complement strand
GCGTTGATGGCCTCGGCGGGGGGGTTGGTGTTCACGTAACGTTGTAAATTTCGAGCAGGCGAAACGTGTTTCTTTCCTTCTCGCCGCGCACCTCGGCTTCGACGGAACGAGGGTGGTCAGCGGGACCAGCGTGACCCCAGCTTATTCGTTGACAGCCGCGCCCGACAAGCGGAAGGATTCCCGGCAATGCCCGCCGACCCGCGCAAGATATTGCAAGCAAAAAAATAAATAGAGAGAGGGTGCCGAGGAGAGGACTCGGTTGTCCGCGATTTCGGGGATGGTGAGGATTTCATTCGGCATGCAACAAGGGGTTTGACCAATACGCCAACGATTCTCGTTCGTCGAAAAAGTCCTTCCGACTTGTCGCCCGGGACTTTGAAAAAATGTTGGAGAGGTGGAACTTTACCGTGCTTTCCCGAATCTTCAAGATGTCCGCGACTTCCTTGTTCGAGAGGCGCCTTTTCACGAGTTCGATGACTTCGATTTCCCTCGGGGTCAATGCCTCCGTTCTGGCTTGGCCGCTCCGATAGATTGCGGCGCCGCTCCGCGCGAAATCCTGCAAAACCCCGGGCGAAAACCAGGTCCCGCCCCCGGAGACTCGATGGACGGCGCGAACGAGCGCCTCGTGCACATCACGGTGGTCTATAAATCCATGAATGCCCAACCAGAGCAGCCGCGCTATGTTCTCTGAGGATTGGTTTTTATCCAGCACAATGGATCTGGCGAGCGGGAACCACAGCCTCAATCTCCGAAGACATTCGCTCAAGGGTATGCCGAGTCCGCAGTTATCCACGACAAGGGTGGAGAATGAGCGCTCGGGGACGCGAAGATCGGAGGGATCCCTAAGAATTTGAGCGCGAATGCGCTTGTCTTTCGCCAACTGCTGGAGGAGATAATCTGCGGCCAGGCGATGCTGTTC
The DNA here is from genome assembly GCA_003224665.1 of Acidobacteriota bacterium. Classification (GTDB taxonomy): domain Bacteria; phylum Acidobacteriota; class Terriglobia; order UBA7540; family UBA7540; genus QHZM01. Next base: position 1,432 of record QHZM01000005.1, on the reverse strand, counting down.
GATGAGATAGACAAGGAGGAGGGGGCCCTCCCGGTTCGCTACTCGCATGTGAGAACCCTCTCCTCTCACAAAGCCTTTTCAAGCGCGGGAGCGCGGACCCGGCGTCGTCGGCCCCGTGGAATTTTCGATATGGTGCGCGAGCCCTCACGGACACCATGAAAGCACGCTCTCTTCTCTCAACGGAGGGACATATTCTATTTCTGGTTTTTGGCAACTGTCAAGGATCAGCACTGCAGGGGACCCCCGCCAAGAAGGAGAGGTAACCACTCGACCCCGAGGCGGTTTTCCTGGCGTGATTGGATTATGTAGTTTTTCGGAATCTGCCCCGTACAGTTGATTTTCGCGCTGCGTGGCGGAGAAGCGCTTGCTACGCCATTTTTGAGGTGGACTACGTGGAGGACTCGAGTCCCCCCCTGTCTCCACTAAGTTCAGCCGCGTCGCACGGGCGAAATACCGACCCCGGCGGCAGGCCCGGCCCTGAGCCGACTGTCGTCATTTGGGATTTCATCGAATCCCGCCTTCAATCGGTCAGTCGAGTCGTGGCAACATGCGGGGCCCAGCCTCGCAGGCTGGACCGTTTTTCAGCCATCGAGCAGGCCAAGTTTTCCCCACGATGCCCTGTCGCTCTCGTTTCCCTGGGGGCACGCCAGCCGCCCGAACCCCACGCTCTTGAAGTCATCCGTGAGCTGAAGAGAAAGGGATTCCGGATCATCTGCTATGAAGACGGCACGGAGTCTTGGACGCTGGCCACGCGGTGCCAGGCTCTGCTGGCCGGCTCTCTTTGCTCGCTTGACAGCGCCAAGCCAGACTTTGCCCCCGAGCTAAGCCGCCGCCTTGTCCAGTTACTTCAAGCGGAAGCGAGAAGGCATGAAGAAGAAGAAAGAGTCAAGGGCATCATGAACAATCTCGGCGTCGTGGGAGAGAGCGACGCGATGATTTCCGTGTTTCGCAGGGTTCTGCGGGTGAGCCCTCTCAGCGACCTCCCAACCTTGATCCTGGGAGAGACGGGCACAGGCAAGGAGCTGGTGGCCCGTGCCATTTATCAACTGGACCCGAAGCGGCGCAACGGACCTTTCCTTGCCCTCAATTGCGGCGCGATCAGTCCCGGGCTGGCGGAGAGCGAACTCTTCGGGCACCGCCGGGGGGCCTTTACCGGCGCGGATCAGGACCGCAAAGGCTTAATCCGGGCCGCGGAAGGAGGCATCCTCTTCCTCGACGAGATTGGCGAGCTCGATGCCAACATTCAAGCGAAGCTGTTGAGAGTGCTTCAGGAGTGTCGAGTGCTGGGCGTCGGCGAGGATCATGAGGTTCCGGTGAGTGTGAGGGTCCTTGCGGCTTCAAACCGTGACCTGAATCAATTGGCGCAAGAAGGAAAGTTTCGGATCGATCTCTTTCACCGTTTAAATGTTGCGCCAATACGCATCCCGCCGCT
>QHZM01000004.1 GCA_003224665.1 Acidobacteriota bacterium | reverse complement strand
CAGGGGAGGGTGGTTGACGTGTCCGACAATCAAACGGAAGAAGGCGCGTACGTGGTCGTCGAAGCGGAAGGAATCAAAAACCCTTTGATCGTCCCGTTGAAGCGGATTCTTGGCGTCCTGTGAATGATCCGATTATGCAGCCGATTTGTAGTTCCCCGCATTCGAGTCTATCGCGTACCCCACGGCTCGGCTGGGACGCTGGTGACCGCGCGAATGATTGCGCGCCTTATCCGCGAGGGCGCCAAGGATTTCTACGTCCGGCAGAAGGCGATTCAGATCTTCCGCGGGTACGGGGTGCTTCCCAAGAACCGGTTCGGCGAGGTCGTGGCTCTATTCGATTGGGTGAAAAAAAACATCCGCTACACTCGAGATATCTTTCGGACGGAGTTGCTGCACTCCGCGCGGAGAATGCTGGAACTCAGGGCAGGCGACTGCGACGACATGACGATCCTGCTGGGCGCGATGCTCATGTCCACCGGGCATCCGGTCAGACTGGCCCTGGCGGGGTTCCGTCCTCACAAGCCGCACGCCTACAGCCACATCTATCTCGAGGTGAACGTGCGGGGAGGATGGCTTGCGCTGGACCCCACCATGCCGTTCTCTCTTGGTTGGGCGCCGCCGGCGCTTTGGAAGCGCGTTTGTGAAGTCGAAAAGGAGGAAATGAAATGCTCGTCCGAGACGGGCTAGGTTACGTCCACAACATTCCGGACTACTCACCTCGTGGGCCCCAGCAGGTCATCTACGACGGGCTCGGCAATCCGGTGGGGTTTGCTTTCCTCGCCCCGCTTCTCTCCGCGCTGGCACCCGCACTGCCTTCAATTATAGGCGGTCTTTTCGGCGGGAAGAAAGAAGAGCCGGCGGCGGCACCGCCCCCTCCTGCCGCTCCACCGCCCATGGCACCGGAAGCGCCTCCGTTCCCTCCCTCTGCGTTCCCACTCCCGGCGGTGGTGGGCCCGCCCCCGCCAATGATGATTGCCCCGCCCTGTCCGCCGTGCCCGGTCTGCCCGGTGTGTGGGGCGCCAACTGATGAAATGCCGGCGCCGCCGCCTGGCATGAGGCTGATGAGATTGAGAAGAAGGAGGAGGGTTCATGCTCATCCGAGATAACTTTGGGTACTTCCATCAGGTCCCAGACCGGGTGCCGGCAAGCGCAGTTCCAGCGAGTCAGGTGGTGTATGACGGGCTCGGCAATCCTGTGGGACATCTGGGCGACTTTTGGGACATCGTCAAGTCGGTCGGCGGCGCAATAGCATCCCCCTTTACTGCGCCCCTTCAGGCGATCGGACAAGCGGTTGCGCCAGCGCTCCCAGCGATTGGGCAGGCGATCGGCCAAGCTCTTCCAGCCGTCGGATCCATGCTTACGGCACCGCTCACAGCGCCGTTCGCAGGTCCCCTTCAGGCGATCAGCGGACTGGTGGGCGGCCTGCTTCCCCACCCGGCAATGCCGCCGGCTCCCGGATTCCCGATGGCGCCTCCACCGCCGGCGATGGCGTACCCGCCGGGCTTTCAGGTGCCACCGCCTGGCCCGTATCCGCTTCCTTTTCCGCCACGCGCGCCTTGGCCGTCCGGCTGGATCCATGCTCCCCTGCCGTACACCGGGTTGGGCCCAAAGAGGGTTTACATGCGGTGCGCCGTCTGGCCAGGTGACGCAGGGCTGGTTCCTGAATTTGCGGCGCATGCCCAGCCGGCTGGACCAGTAGCTCCGGGACTGCCTGGTGGACCTGCGGCACCGAGCCCCTACCCACCGTTTCGTCAATTTCGACGGCATTTTCGTCACCGCCGACGGTAGAGAGGCTCGAAAGAGGAGTATGAGAAATGTTCAGGAGCTTCTCCAGTGGGTTACATCCGGGTGAAGAGTTGCCCCCCAAACTCCAGCCGGCCGGTGGATTGCCCGGGATGTATGGAAGAAAGTCAGGATCTTTTTCGATTGTTCCACCGTTTTCCGGCCCCCAAGGTGCTTCGCATGCCTTGCCCGCGTCTCATTCCGAAAGTGCTCGTCCAACTGGGTCAGCTACGAGGTTTGATCTACTCTTCCGACAAGGGAAGCCCTGGTTCTTTCAAGCCCTACATCCATTTCCTCGAGACCCCGCCGCTGCTCGTGTCGAATCCCCGAGGGGATCAACTTCACATCTTGGGTGGTCGGTATCGAGTCACGGCGCAAGGGATCGAAGGCTAGAGGCAATCGGTGAGGGCGTAGCCAGTGACGCAATGAGAAGGCGCCTCGCATGAAAGGCAACCGCAATTTTGACGAGGTGATGATCGTAAATCCTGCTGTTGCGCCATTTGGCGCCAACCAAGGAGTGACACCTATGAGCTTCCGTGCTGCAGAACCGCCTGAGATGGGCTACTACGCCGAGGAAGAGCCAGGCTACGGATACTTCGCCGAGGAGTATCCGGTCGAAGGATACGGGTTCGCCGATCCTGCGGGTTACTACGGGGATGAGTATGTGCTCGAGCCCGTCGGCTACTACGGGGGGATGGGCTGGTACGGCGAGCAAGAGCCTGTGGAGGGTTACGGCTACTTCGCCGAAGACTATCCCGTGGAGGGATATGGCTTTTCCTACCCGGTGGATGACTACGCGCAGGAATACGTCCCCGAATCGGTCGGCTACTACGGGCAGATGGGCTGGTACGGCCAGCCCGAGATAGAAGGGTACGGGCAGTACGAGCCCGTGGTGCAGTACCCCGGAATGGGCTACTACGCGGCGCCCGACTTCTCCGGCTATGTGCGCGACGTGCGCCCGGCCTTCAATGCGGGCTGTCCGATGCCGACCAACGTGGCAGGGTTCGGCGAGGCCGAGAATTTCGAAGGGTACGTTCAACCTGCGACCGTCAACGCCACGTGCGACCGGTTTACTGCCCAGCCGGGCACGACGCCCGGGGAGCCGGAAACTTTCAGGCCGCTGTGGTGACCGACCAGCACGGGCGGTGAAGCGGCCGCTCGAGAACTTCCAGCGCGCACTAAAATTTAAGTCAGTGGAGGACTTACCATGGCCGTCGTACAAGGAGTCAAGGAAAGAGTTCACCTGCCGATTTATGATGCCGCAAGGGTCAAACCGGAAGAGCAGTTGGGGGAAGTTCTGGACTCGAACACGCTGAAGTTCTTTGTCGACGTCCAGGGCAAGACCAAGCTCGAAACGAATCTCCAGGCTGCGGGACTGCTGCCGCACTTCAATACTTTTGAGGCCCGAGCCATGCGGGTCGTGGTCAGCGACCTGCCGGCGGAGTTTCCCGCCGAGCCCACCGCCACCCCCGACGACCAGCCGGTGACCGACGGCGATGATAAACCGCTCGGCTTTGACACTGGAACGGGAAAAGTGGTCACCGGGACCAACGTGACTGCAGCCAATTCGATAACGGCGTCGATCGAGTTGGGCCTCAGTGACCTGATCGACCTGCTGCAGCAAGCGCGAGACAGCAACGACGGGACCGTTGACATTCCCATGGGTGACGATTTCATCAAGGAAGTCCATGTGGGGACCACGGCGCTGAATGACGCCCAGATCGGGCTCGTTACGGACGCTGGCGGCAAAATCACTCTTGCGGATTCCGACCTGGAGGACTTGCTCTATTCCAATGAATTCGATGACGTGCGCCCGCCCGATGAGCAGATCGAGGGAAACGGGGGATCGGCAAAGCTCCTCAGCAAGGTGATCTACAACACGGTGACCACGCTTTACGTGGGCGAGAAGGTCATGATCGAAATGCCCACCTGGTTCTTTCCCGCCGGCGCGGGCGTTTACTCCGAGAACGGGTCATTTACCACGCACGGCGAGCCGAATCCCACGGCCACTTTCCGCTTTGCCGAGCCGATCTTCATCGACAAGCAGCAGAACTTTCGCGTGGAAATCGTCGTCCCGGACTCTGACACTCTCAAAGAGCTCCAGCAAATCTACGGGCCGCTTCTCATTTGGGTGGTCCTGGATGGTTACATGACGCGCGACGTTCAGTAGCGTCACCGCGCCGCGGCGCCGGAGGAGGATCGTAGAGCCACATGATCCTGGGACAACCACAGGCGCGAAGAAGTAGGACTCCAATCACCGCGGCGAGCTCTCAGGTGCCTGGGGCCCGGCCGGGTGTCATCATCCCTTACGACTACGCGGCTACCTTTAAGCTTATGGGACGCCGAGGCAACCTGCTCCAGGACGTCATTACCATCAGTCCAGAAGGCGCATTCGTCGCGGTCGCGATCGGTTACGGTTTTGAGGAAGAGCGGGCGAGAGAAATGCAAATCACCCCGCCCAGCGGCCCGACACCGCCCCCCCTCGTAAAGCCGGGCGACATTACCTTGGCCCAGGTCCCCCAGCAGGCGTTGATCGAGGGTTTCCGCGTGAACCCTCGGTTCGAATCCATGGTTTTCGGAGCGGAAAACGGAGGCCTGAGGAAAGAAAAGGAGCTTTCCGACCAGGAAGTTCCGCAGGCCCTCGCAGGCAAGCAGCTTTTCCAGCGGCTAAGACCACCTGAGTCCATATCTTTTCTCTTCAGCATCCTTGATTCGGCGACCGGCCGGGAGCTTCAGGACGAACCCATCCACAACCTCGCGTCGCTCGGCATCAGCAATGGCGAGCGTCCCTTCCGCCTCCTGGCGCAGCCTCTGTCCTTCCTGCCGCGTTCGACGGTCCGGCTCCAGGTGATCGAGCGCTCCGAGGAAGTCGAAGGGACTCTTTTCATCGTGCTTTACGGGTACAAAGTCGTGGGGGGAGCCGGATGCCCGGAGCCGCTGGCCCGGACGCTTCTCGAGTCGGCGACACGCCCCGCGGCAACCGGGGGAGTATTCTCCGAGCGCGTCGTGCCCTTCGACTATGTGACCAGGTTCGAGCTCACGGGCACGCGGGGAAATCGGTTGGAGGATGAGATCACGGTCAATATCGAAGGCGGCTTCGTCGCCACGGCGTTGGGCTACGGCCTGCTGGTCGAGGAGCGCGACGCTCCGATCCGGCTTGCGGCCTCCACATCCGGCACCTTCGATTTGTCCCAACAACCTCTGCGGGCACTTCCTGCGAGCGCCCTCGGCGACGGGATCCGGGTCCGTCCGAGCTACTTGCGGATGGCGTTCGACAATTCCGGCGGGCTGGCCACCAGCTTGCCCGTTTATCTTGGCGACAAGATTTTCGAGCGGCTGAACCGACCCGAAGATGTGTTGTTCCGCTACATGATCTTCGATGCCGGCACGGGTCGCGATTGGCAGAACAGGCCGATCAACAATATTGCAGGACTGGGCATCGCAAACGGACAGCGCCCGTTCAAGAAGTTCGCCCGCCCGATGGTTTTCCCGCCTCGTTCCACCGTCCGGGTGGAAGTTGAAGAACGCTCTGGTCGCGGTACGCTCTTCCTGGTGTTTCAAGGGTACAAGGTCCTCGAAGCGCCCATGGCCGGAGGACGACCGTGATCTCGGCGACGCTCCCAATCCGACCGGGTGAAACTCAGGGGTCGGTGCCGCGACGGACGATCCCCTTTGATTACGCGTTCCGGTACGAGCTGGCGGGGACTCCGCGGAACGTTCTGGACGCGACGGTTACCGTGAGCGTGGAAGCGGCTTTCGTCGCCGTATCCATCGGCTACGGGGTTATTCCCAAGGTCTCGCCGATCAAATTCCCAGCGCCGCCTACGGGCTTCATAACGCGCGTGCCGGGAAGTCTGCGGGAAGTCTTTCCGGGAATCGATCTCCTCGCCCAGGCAGTTGGCGAGTCGCCCAAGCTCGGAAGAGGGGGGATCGGTCCACAGACAGCGTCGGCACTCACGAACGGGATCAAACTGAACCCCGATCTTGCAGAGCGCGCTCTGCTGTCCGGCGCTGATACGCCCCTGGATCCCGGCATTCTCAAGAGCCTTTTCCAGGTCGTCGCACCGCCGCCCGACCAAATCCAGTTCCTTTACGCGATTTTCGACGAGGGGACGGGGCGGGCTTTCCAGGACGAGCCCATGCTCAATATTGCGGGCCTGGGGATTGCCAATGGGGACCGGCCGTTCCGCTACTTCGCCAAACCGATCATCTTTGCACCGCGCTCCACCATCCGCATGCAAGTGACGGAGGTCTCCGATTTCCAGGGCGAACTGCATGTCTCGATGCAAGGCTACCATGAACAGCACCAGGTTGGTGGCGACTGGTCTTGATGACAGCTTATGCACGAACTGCGGGATTCCCCTTGACGCGAAATATTTCGACGAGTCAGGCGTGGCCGAGCTGCCCGGCCCCAGCCAGGATGTCGTCCTGGCCCGTTTTCAACTTGTTCCCCAATATTGCGGCACGCTCGAATACTTCTCACAATTCACGGATCTCTATGCCAGAGACCCCTCGCGAATCGAGACGCCCGGGCTGGAGTGGGTTATCTTGGCCAATAACCGTCCTCTCCATCCCTACCTTCGCCTCGACAGGGTCCTCAACCCCTGGGGTTACGGAAGCTTTCAATTCTCGGTCCGGCTCGACGAAGGGACAACTCTTGAGTTCTTAGTGCGGCGCCCGGCGCTCGGCACCGCCTCGGGCAGCGGACCTTTTATCGCTCCTTTTTCGACATCCATCGTTTTGAACATTATCGGCGGGCCGGCCCCCCAAACGGTCAAGCCTGTCTCCATGGCCCAAATCACGCCAGGTAAGAAGCTGCTGATCGGTGCAGGCAGCGGCCAGGAGTGGGTGACCGTCACGGCGTCCACTCGGAGGGATTTCACTGCGGTCTTCAAGAACAACCACACCGGTCCCGTGGCGGTGACTGGCGAGATGCTGACGAGGGTGGGGGGGAGAATCATGGGACGGTACTGGTACAACGCCGGCTACGGCGAGCTACTGACTCGGCGGTCTTGAACCGGGTCTTTTGCACTCGCACCTGGTGCCGGAGGATCACCGGCTCAACAAGGGGTGCAGGCTTTCGAAGCACACGCTCGGAGGGCTCTCGAATTTCTCAGCCCAAGGGAGAAGCCAGTATGACAAACCATTTCGGAAATCCCAGCCCCTATTTTCAGCCGAACGAAGATTGGGCGGCTTATGAGTTGGCTCCTGCGTTTGGCAGGAAACGCGTCTTCCTTGTGGCGATCGAAGGAGAGCAGCTCCCGCCCGCAATCCAGGGAACCGGACCGCTGCAACGGGTGCACGTGATGATGGTCAAGCCGGGTGAAGCCATCCAGTTTGACTCCCCCTTGTCGGTTCTCAGCGCGTTGCCGGAGCTTCCGCCGGAGATGGTTCCCGCTTATCGCGTGGGCGGCGAGCTTCCCCGCTTTCCCCGTCCAGTGCGGGGCGAGCTCCTGCGCGACGAGCGGGGCCACTTTTACGAGAGGGTCGAGGGGCAAATCCGTCCTCTCCATCAATTGGCCTCGGGGTTGCATGGCGAGGTCCTGAACCTTACGCCCTCTTCCAATCCGGCCATGTCGCAAGTGAGACGCCCGCCCGCCAGGCCAACCATTCTTGAAGTGGAGGAGATGCCGTTTCAAGAACAATCGCCCCTTGACGATTTTGCGAAACCCCGCGAGCCTGAGGTCGGGCAGAGTCCGGGTCAGCGTTTCGGTTCGGGTCCTGCCCCAACGACCTGCCGGAATCTTTTTCCGGAGCCGGGACAGTGGCGCCTGGTCCGCTGGGTTGATTTCAAAGAAGTACTTCGGCCCCAGGTGGCGCACCCGGAACGCCTCCGAGACTCGCACCGCCTCCCGTGCTGTTTGCAAATTTACGAGGTGATGCAGGCACAACACCTGGAATCGCTGGCCGCCGCCCTCCTGGGCCGCGAAAGCTTGGCTGAGCAACTCCACCCACTCTCAGAATTCCTGGCGGTCAAGTTGGGAGTGACGGCCCTTGCCCGCACCCACGCGCGCACGCGCCGCTATTTCCGGCGCGAGCCCGGCCTGTTCTTGCCCGGCGACTTTGTCTTCCGGCTGCGACTTGAAAGTGATCCGACCGAGGACGCCCCAGCGGAGGTGAGCAGAGCCCCCCAGGCTGACTCCGAGCCTGCTCAAACACCTGCCTCAAAGACTGTTTCGGGCGGCAGGGCCGCCGCGGAAGTTCCCCAGCGGAAAAACTCTGTCCCCGCGCGATACCTCAAGCCGTGGGAACTCCAACTGAGTCGCGAAGAGGCGCTCTACGACATGAATGCCGAGGCAGCCTCGACCGGACTGGTCAAGTCGCTTTTCGCGCGACTGAGGAACTGGCTGAGCGGCGGGAATTCATTTCGAAAATGGCAAGTCCTGCTTTGGGGAAAAACTCCGGAGGAACAACTTTGGGGGGTCCGCCCTCCGAAGGGTGGGCGGTCGAACCCGGCCATTCGAGACTGGGCGCGAAAAACTCTCGAGCTCGCCGGCTACGACCCGGTCACGATGCTTCGTGAGTGGGAAGTTTTCTGGAGACAGAAAGGGTTCTGAACTCCCCCACGCTCCGGTGGCGAGGAAAAGCGGAAACGTCGTCATCGATGAGCTTCAGAAAGAACTGAAGGAGTCGAAGCAGGCAGCTCAGAAGAAAGCTTAGATCAGGTGCAGCAACCCGCTGGCGATCAAGCTGGGGATTAGAACTCCAGAGGAAGTGCTCGCTGCGGGCAGTAAAGTCGCATGCCATACGTTCGTGTTCGAGAAGACAGGTCCGATTCGAGTGGGCTCGGCTGCGGCCCGGATTGCCCGTGCGCACGCTGCCGCCAGGGATCTCGGCGTCAACATCCACCCCAGGCACCTCGCAGACCCTTCCTCGCCCAAACAGCTCCACCGCGCCGCGTACGACGCTTATTTACGGTTAAAGGCGGCTGCCGAGGCGGACGGGATTCCGCCCAATCTGCTGGTAATCGTTTCAGGCTACAGGAGTATACGCTCACAGCAATCCCTCTGGGAAAACGCTTTGAACAGATATCGCGACCCGAATATAGCGCGGAGATGGGTCGCGCCGCCGGGAGGCAGTCCGCACCACACCGGGCGGGCCATCGACTTTTCGTTGGGAACCAGAAACGACTCCTCCAATATCCCGGCTCTCCGCTCCACCGTGGCCTACAAATGGTTGGTCTGCAACGCCGAGAGGTTCGGCTTTACTCCCTACAGAAACGAACCCTGGCACTGGGAATTCAATCCTCCCGGATTTCCGACCAGCACCGGTCCAAGCGTCCCGGCGGCGCCCCCCCGTCCTACCCCGATCCCCTCCAGAAGCCCGGCTCATCTCCCTGTTTATGCTCCGCCCGCGCGGCGCCAGGAGCCCTCCTCATCTCCGGCCGAAATCCCCATCGTTGGCTTGCCCGGCTTCTCTCCCCCAGAGGAAAAGGCATTGCGCATTACTACAATGTTTGAGACCGGACGCCCTCTTAACTTCGGCGGCCTGACGGGCAACTTCGATAACCAAGGTTTGTCCTTTGGTCTGCTCCAGTGGAACATAGGCACGGGGAGCCTTCAGCCGCTGCTGAGAGAGTTTGCAACGCGCTTTCCTGGAAAAGTCCAAGCGATATTCGGGCCGGATGCGCCCCGCTTCTTCGATATCTTGCAGCCCCACCGGTCGCTGCCCGAACAAATGCAGTTCGCCCGGTCCATCAATGACGCGAGTCAGCGCAATGTTGTGGAACCGTGGAGAACCTACTTTGCCCGGCTTGCTGCGGATCCCGACTTCCGGCAAATCCAACTGCGACATGTTCGGTGGCTCATGGATGTTGCCAAGACTTTCGCTCGCCGGCTGGGCTTGCGAAGCGAGCGTGGCCTGGCATTAATGCTGGACAATGTGACTCAAAACGGTGCGGGATGGCTGAAGCCGAACCGGGCGGCGCTGATCCAGCAGCGCAAGGCCGAACAGGAGCGGCAGACAGGGCGTCCTCTTACGGAACGTCAGTTCCTCGCTGTGATCGCCAACGTCGTGGCGGACACCGTGAACCCTCGCTGGAGCGAAGATGTGCGTCGCCGCCGAATGATGATCGTCAATGGAACAGGCGTCGTCCACGAAACGCCTATGGATTTAGCGCGCCAATTCGGCTTGACTGATCAACCCTGGGAGACGATTCCTGGCGTCCCTTCATGGTCGGCGCCGGCTCCTGGCACTATGCAGTACCCGCGACCCTTATCTGCCACCCGGTTGCGTGCGCCCTAATCCTGATTCGATCTCGTTAACGCCGCTTTCCCTGCGTGGCCGGACCCGGAACAACCCGGGGCCTCATCGTGGTGAGCTGGGCCACTCGATTCCGCGATCGGAAAAAGCGGACTGAGGCGCGCGCGGCACCGAAAAATTCTATGGCCTACGTTTATTCCGATAAAGGCATAGTCCTCCCCGGTCTAACCGGGGCCGCCAACGGGAGGCGAATCCCGCCGGAGCATGGCCGGATGCTCCAGGGATTTCTGGGCCCCCCAGGCCAAGGAGAACTGGACCCGTCTTATGTTCGCTGGGTCCAGAGTTCCCTGAGCCGCATCCTTGGAGTTCATTTAACCGTGGACGGCAGGATGGGCCCGGAGACTCGGAGCGCAATTCGGAGTTTCCAACAGCGCCATGGGTTGCGGCCTGATGGCATCGTGGGGTCGCAAACGGAGCGAGCGCTCCGTTCCGCCGGTACAGGTCTTGCGCCC
>QHZM01000420.1 GCA_003224665.1 Acidobacteriota bacterium | reverse complement strand
GTCCAACTCGCCCGTGTGGCCGTGAAACGCGCAATTCTTCGCGCCGCGCAAGGAGGAGCGTGATCCATGCCTGAACCCTTGAATCCCACCGCCGTGACCTTCGAGCGCTGCCGGTGCCTCCGCTCCAAAGATATGTTCATTGATGTCGAGCCGGACCCCACGGTCCCGCACATGGGCAGCGGCATTTCCTGGTGCGTCCACACTCAGAATTGCCTGGGGCCGGACGGGCGGGTCGCTTCCCCGGAAGAGTGCAAGCCCGGGCGGTCTTGCTACGAGGAGATCTGACGGCGCGAGCTCTCACCCCCGGCCCCTCTCCCCGAGGGAGAGGGTGGTCCCGCCCAGCGGGACCGGGTGAGGGCGCGAGGCGCCCAGCCAAGTCAATTCCACTTGTCACTGTAATATGCGGACCTCCTTAAACCTTCGCAGCGATTTTTCGAAAACCGCCTCCATCAGGAAAACGCGCTCAGGGTTGTCTTGCTGCTGCCGGTTCGTGTAAAATGAAGAAGCTCGGTTGGTGAGAAACCCGTCGTAAGGAGGAACAGACTATGCGGAGGAAATTGGCCGCAAGCATTGCGGGACTGGCCCTGATTCTCTTGGCATCCATGCCGTTGAGCGCCGCGATCCGCGGAGACTACGTCGAGGTGCGAAGCGCGGACGTTTACACCGGCCCTTGCTTCGCCAACGCGGAAGTCGGGTTGACGGGCGACCAGGCCATTCTGGCGTGGAGAGTCAAGGAAGGCAGTTGGCAAGGTGTCAAGCTCGACGGCTTGACCCTGGTGGCTGTGGTGAAGGCGAGCGCCACCTTGGGTGACCCATATCATAATCCCTATCCGGCCAAATCGGTCCTGATCGTGGACGAGCGAGCGACCGGCCGGCAGCAGGAGGCGCTTCGAAATTTTGCGCGTTCCATGGCTCGCGACCTGCTTCAAAACGTGGTCCGCGTTGAGAAAGCGGCGATCCGCCTTGACGTGGGCGAAGGAGCAAGCGCGGGCAGCGTGAAGCTCGAGGCAGGAAACATGGCGCGCATCGAGACACGCAGCCTCTGCGCGCACGATCACATCTGCGGGAACGAGTTCGTATATTACCCGCCGCTCGTGAGCCTGAGCCGCGCGACCCCGGCCTACACGCTGGACGAGGCTTTCAACGGCCAGGGGCTGGGCGTGACTTGGGATCGGGCTGACAGACGAAGCGCCTTCATCGGCACTTTCACACTCTGATCTGTATTTGACGCCAAGAAGACAGAGGAAACGACGGGAGGCCGGTGCGTCAGGCTTCCCGTTTTTTGTTTTTGGCATCTCGATAGAAGAGAGATGATGCACATGAGACTCGACCGAGCGGGCTTACTGGTCGTGGCAGCACTGGCCCTGTCTGCAGCGATGGCGCTTGCGCAAGACACTTATAAGGCGGAGGCATCCGGCTCGCCGCCGGCGGACCTTCCCAAGGCCGTCCACGACGCCCTTCAGCCGGCGGGCGCCCGCCTCGTGGATGGCCACGGCGCGGTGGTCTGTGAGATGTGGCTGCGAAAATCAGTTCCTGCTCAGGAGGGCAGCGGGGGCTCGGCAGATGTTCTCTACCCGGGCCTCGGCGTCGGCACGGTGATCGGCATTGTGCGATTTCCCAACGGCGGGTCTGACTTTCGCGGGCAACCCATCAAGCCGGGCGTTTACACCCTGCGGTATGCGCAAATCCCGCAGGACGGGAACCACATGGGAGTGAGCACGTACCGCGACTTCTTGCTGCTCGGGCCGGCCGCGACGGATGCCGACTTCGACAAGGCGATGAATTTCGACGGGCTCGTCAAACTCAGTCGCCAAGCGTCGGGGACGGGTCACCCGTCCGTCCTCAGCCTCGACCCGGCGGCGGATTCAAACGTGTTCCCAACGGCGGTGCGTGACGACCAGGGACACTGGGCGCTGTTGGTCAAAATTCCGGGGACATCTTCGGCGGGAGCGAAGGAGTTCCCCATGGGCATCGTGATCGTCGGAAAAACAGAGGCAGGATAGTCCGTGGACGGTTCTTCGATTGATTCGAGAAACATTTTCGGGGCGGGAGACTGCCGGGCGCTTGGAGTCCGGAAAGACTTGGCGGCCCGTGCCGAGTTCGGGACTGACCGCCGTCGAATTGGTCGAACGGCGCGCGCCCGAGGTTGGACGCTGGCCTTAACGTCCGTGGTCTTTTCGCTTGCAGCCGGCGTCGGCCAAGCCGGGCCGCCCGTGAATTTCCAGGGAAAGCTTACAACCGTTCCCGGAATCGGGCCGGTGCTCAAGACCCAAAAAAAAGATTTTCCCCTAGTGGGCAAGACTTCGTACCTGTTCCACACACTCCAGGACAAGCGCCTGCTCGAACGCGAAGTGCGGCTCGACGGAGTGGAGAGAGCTGATGGGACTCCAGGAAATTCCGGTCACGCATACCGGGCCGTGAGACATTTTTTTTGCGCCGTGCTTCCCGGCCCGGTTGACACTCTCGAGAGCCGGATGCTAAAAAGGAACGATTCCCTTTGGGGACCGTTGTTACCCTAGACGGTGAGCGTAGCTCAGCTGGTAGAGCTCCAGACTGTGGATCTGGATGTCGCGGGTTCGAATCCCGTCGCTCACCCCAATTCTTCGTGAAACCGGCCTCGCCACTCAAAAATCTCCTTCTGTGATTTCTGGCCCGTGGTTCGACGACTGACTTCTGCCGTGGGCATCAAAGCAAACGGCAGCAAGTGACCCCGCATGGACTGGTTGAGCAGGGAATCGCATCGACGCCGCAGCGACAAGTCCGTCCAGGAATTCTTTTCAGTGGAGACGAAAACCGCGCGTGGGAGGAATTCGGCTGGGGTTGGCGTTGCAGACGTCTAGTCGACGCTTCTCGCCGAAAGGACCTCGGAAGGTCTTTGATTATCAGGGCGAAGAATTTCGATGCTGCCTTTAAAGTAGGCTCCTTCTTCTATCGCGATTCCCTGCCCGACCAGATCACCGACTACTGATCCGGTCTTGCAAATTTCAATCCGGTCCCGCGCAACGATGTTTCCGTTCACGGAGCCGCGCACCACGACGCGGCTGGCGTGGATTTCAGCCTTGACCTCGGCCTCCGGCCCGACCGTCAGACAATGGTTCTGGAGGTTGATCGTCCCCTCGAACCGGCCTTCGATGAATTGGTCTTTCGGGGCCCGGGATTACAGACACTAACGAATCCATATCAGAGTTCTTCGGCGCCGCAAACTGAAATTTTTTGTCCCACCACATGTCCAACTCCTTGGAAAAGAAGGGGAAAGCGTCCTTGAGTATGCCCCTGACGACATAAGTTTTCAAGTCCCGGCTGCGGCAAGAACGTGGTATTCGTTCCCGGCCAATGTGCAATCATTCGGATAAGTCGAGCACTTAGCGAGCAAGTCCTATGCCAGGTTAGTATTTTTTAACCCTCACCATATCAACTAGATGGAAGCACCGAAGAAGATGTTTTGATCCCATCGCCTGTATCGCTTCCCATGCGGAGGAAAAAATTGCCGGCTCCATCCACGTCGTCCCCTGCCTGCACCTGCCGATCAGCATTAATCGCCACGTCAGAGCTTTACAGCTAGTGTTGTAGGCCCTATACTAGGCTGCGTCAGACACGCCCCAGGTAGGAACCCCAAGCCCTGCGCCGCAACCGCGCGCGCAAACTTATGGAGGAATGAGATGAGAAAAGTTCTGTTTTTGGCATTGCTCGTCGTATTTGCCGGGTTGGGACTTTCAGTCCAGCCGACGGTCGCCAAAGAAAAAAAGGCCAAGACGGGTCAACCGAGCGACGGCCGCTGGAGCGGAATCATTGTGAGAGGCAGCAAGGATGCCTCGACACTGACCGTGAGCAGGCACGGAACACAGAAAATTATCCACTACGATAGCTCGACGAAATGGACCCAGGGAACGAAGATAGTCGATGCAGCCCAGGTCAAAGACGGCGCCCGCGTGATCTGCCTTGGCAAAAATGACGAGAAGGGGAACTTTAACGCCACGCGGATTGACCTGCGGACCCCGTAAATTCATTTTCGGATGGCTTTCAGATTGGCGGCGCCGGAAAAGAAGCCGGCCTGGGAACTCACGTTCATTGGCCGTTGAGATA
>QHZM01000419.1 GCA_003224665.1 Acidobacteriota bacterium | reverse complement strand
CTTTGAATTTCTGGGCCATCCCCCGCTACGGGATAACCGGCGCGTCGGTCGTTTCCTCGGTTTGCTATTTCCTGATGTTTTTGATCGTTTCTGTTGTCGTGTGGAAACGTAACTACGCGCAGCATCCAGCGCCAGTGTGCGCACCACATCTGCGGCCAATGTAGCCCAAAGTTTCCTTTCCGACTGTGGACGGTGGGGTCCGCGACCGACCTCTGCGGGATGAAATCTTCGCGGCGTAGCTGTGAGCTGGGACTAAACCATTCTCTATCAGCCTGAACGCAAATGCGATTGATAAGGGTCCTGAAACGGGAATCGCCGCTTGTGGTCGCTCGCGAGGTCTTGTGGCGGGCGCACAGGAACTGGAAGAAGAGGCGCGTACTTGACCGGCTCGAGTGCCCTGGCCAAGTCAAATTCCGAGATGTTCCTTACTACAACCCAGACCTGCGGACGCTCAGCGAGCACAGCCGAGCGCTCATCGTCGCTTTCGCGGACGAGATTAGGGCCGGACGGTATCCCTTTCTCGGCTATGGCACAGCGGAACTCGGGACACGCCCGAAGTGGAACCTCGACTTTATATCCGGTACGGAGTGGTCCTACGTGCGGCGCGAGGGCCGCGAGTGCATTCGCCACGACGGCTCCGACGTCAAGGTGCCCTATGAGCTTTCGCGTCTGCAATTCCTGCCGGTCCTTGGTAAGGCGTACGTTCTCACGGGCGACGACTCGCATCGCCGAGCGGCGAAGGACCTCCTGTCGCATTGGATTCAATCAAATCCCGCTCCGGTGGGGGTGAACTGGACGATTGCGATGGAGGCGGCTCTGCGCGCCATGAGCATCTGCTTCCTATTGAATCTGCTTTCTCCCTTTGGTCGTGAAGAACAACCCTGGCTCGCGACCGTGACCCGCTCCCTCGCCCAGCATCTGCTCTACATCGAAGCGAACATTGAGTTTTCGTACTTGCTCACCAGCAATCATTATTTGAGTGACGTTGTCGGGCTTTACTGCCTTTCCATGTTCCTTGACGGCGAGGGCGTGGCAGCGAGACGCGGCGAGTACCGGCAGCGAATCGAAGCCGAAATGGCGCAGCAGGTATACGAAGACGGTGGGGATTATGAGGCTTCCACTGGTTACCAGATATTAGTCACGCAGCTTTTCTCAACTGCGCTGCTGCTGATGCGCACCGAACGCTCTGCTCCGGCCACGCCGGCATTCGTCGAGCGCCTTAGGATGATGTTCCGGTTCCTGAACACCGTCGCCAGCACGTCCGGCGAATTACCGCAGGTGGGCGACTGCGACGACGGCCGCACCGAATTGCTGGTTGGCGACCTCCAGCAGATGATCTTCTGCCCGGTTGCCGAGAGGAATTCACTAAGGGTTCCCCACTTGCTTGGCCTGGGGCAACGGCTTTTCGGCGAAGGCGGCGGCGACGACGACGATGCCGCGTGGTACGGTCTCACCGACCCCACCCGAATCCCCTATGCCGAACCTAGCGTCAACCCTGGCCCGGCCCGCTCGAACAAGGTTCTTCCGAAATCGGGAATTGGCGTCCTGAAACACGGGTCTGCTGACTTGCTGTTTTTCGCAATTCCGAATGGAATCTTTGGCAAAGGCAGTCATACCCACAATGACAAGCTTAGCTTCGTTTTACGCGTGGGAGGTCGGGAAGTCTTCTGTGACTCTGGCACGGGCTGCTACACACGCGACACAACAAAACGAAACCGGTTCCGCAGCACCGCCGCGCACAACACTTTGCTGATCGACGGCACGGAACAGAATCGCATCGACCCCGGCCCGCTAGGACTTTTCATCCTCGGAAACGAAGCGGCTGTTAGTCAGATACAAGAAGGTAGAGGAGCGCGGGGCTGCTTCCTGCGCGCCTCGCATACTGGATACTGCTCGCTTGGCGTGACGCACACCCGAACCATTCGCGTTGTCGACGACGAACGGGCCTTTGTGATTGAAGACGAACTCGAGGGCGAGGGCGATCACGATTTCGAACTCAATCTTCAACTTGCGCCCAATCGAAGCGCAGTACTAGGTGAGGCCGAAAACGGGATTTTGTGCCGCGTACTCGGCGATCGGCAAGTTCAGCTCACGGTCGCC
>QHZM01000418.1 GCA_003224665.1 Acidobacteriota bacterium | reverse complement strand
CCAAGCCTGCAGCGGACGAGCCTTTGCCGTTTGAGGTCCGCACTCCATCCGGGCGGCGGGGCGACGGAGGCAACGCGAAATCGGGCGCAGGTCCGGGCGGCCGCGAGGAGCCCGAGGGAAGCCCGGGAAGTCCAGGCCCTAAGAGCTGAAATGGCGCGACAACTACAGTCCGACAAGGTCTTGTTCGGCGCCACGGTGGTGCTGGTGCTGTTTGGGGCCATCATGGTCTTCAGCGCCTCAGCCGTCATGGCCTCCGAGCGCTACGGGTCGAGCTATTACTTTCTGGTCAGGCAGATTTCCTGGGTCGGACTGGGTCTGGCGGCGATGGTCGTCATGATGAACTTCGACTACCGTCGTCTCTCGAGCCCTGCCGGTGTTTTCCCGGCGCTTGCGGTCCAACTGGTCTTGCTAGTGGCCGTCCTTGTCCGCGACCCGACCCACCACGCTCGACGCTGGTTACACTTGGGCCCAGCAGGCCTTCAGCCTTCGGAATTTTCTAAAATCGTCCTGGTGATTTTCCTCGCTTATTTTCTCGACCTGCGTCAGGGCTCGGCGAACGATTTGAAGCACACTCTCTTGCCCATCGTGCTGGTGGCGGGGGTGACCATCGTCCTGGTGGTGAAAGAGCCGGATTTCGGGACCGCACTCGCCCTGGGCGTGATTGTGGTCGCGATGGTCTTCGCGGCGGGGCTGAAGGCTATTTACCTCGCTTATCCCGTGCTGGCCGCCATTCCTCTGTTTTATTTGCTCGTTTGCCGGGTGCCCTATCGGTGGAACCGAGTGGCGGCGTTTCTCAACCCGGACGTTGACCCGCTGGGGAAAGGCTTCCAGGCGCTCCAGTCCAAAATTGCGGTGAGCACCGGCGGTTTGTTCGGGTTGGGACTCATGGAAGGGAAGCAGAAGCTCTTCTATCTGCCCGAGCCCCACACGGACTTCATCTTCGCCGTCATCGGCGAAGAGTTGGGCTTCCTGGGCGCGGTGGGCGTGCTGGTGCTTTTCGGGCTCGTGCTCTGGCGCGGCTTGCGCGCAGCTTCGGCTTGTCCGAACGAGTTTGGGCGGTTGCTGGCGATCGGGCTCACGGTGATGGTGGTGGGCCAAGCGCTGGTCAACATGAGCGTTGTGCTTGGCCTGTTGCCGACGAAAGGCATTCCGCTGCCCTTTGTCAGTTACGGCGGTTCGTCTCTTCTGGTGAGCCTTCTGGCCGTCGGGATCCTGCTCAACATTTCCCAGCACACCAGTTAAGGAGGCTCTTGGAAGCGCTCGCCGTGATGGCGCAAGAAGTGGCGCAGGAACGCCAGGGGGCGGGAAAGATGCTCGTGGCCGATGAAGACTTGCGAGCGGCGAATCGGGCGGGGGCGTCTTTGCGAGTGCTGATTGCCGCCGGGGGGACGGGCGGCCACATCTTCCCCGCGCTTGTGGTCGCGGAAGAACTGCGGAGACGCTCGAAGGGGCGCGCGTCAAGTGCCGATTCAGACGCTGCGCACGAGCCCGGTGGCCGAGCGAGAACAGCAGTGCTCATGGACGCGGATCCTGAGAATGGCTCGCGAGGCCTCAGCCAGATCGAGTTCCTGGGGACGCGGCGGGGGCTCGAGTCGCGGCTGATTCCCGCGGCGGGTTTCCCTTTGCGGACAGTGCATGCCGCGGGCCTCAAGGGCATCGGCGGCTTGCAAAAGCTCAAGAACCTGCTCGTCCTGCCGCAGAGCGCCATGGAGACGGCCCAGGTGTTGCGCGAATTCCAGCCTGACGTTGTGGTGGGCATGGGCGGGTACCTCGCGGGGCCCGCCATGCTCGCGGCTGCTTTGAGTGACATCCCGACGCTGCTGGTCGAGCCGAACGCCGTCCCCGGTTTTACCAATCGGGTGCTGGCTCCGCTGGTGCGGCTCGCTGCGGTGGGATTTGAGGAGGCGGCGCC
Source organism: Acidobacteriota bacterium (assembly GCA_003224665.1). Lineage (GTDB taxonomy): Bacteria > Acidobacteriota > Terriglobia > UBA7540 > UBA7540 > QHZM01. The sequence continues at coordinate 433 of QHZM01000418.1, read as the reverse complement.
TTATTACGGCTTGAAGGCGCGCGTCACCGGACACCCGGTGCGGAAGGGATTTTTTGAACTCCGCCCTAAGAAACACGTTCCGCCCTACACCGTGCTCGTTCTGGGAGGCAGCCAGGGCTCGAAGGCGATCAATGACTGCGTGGTGAAGTGCTCCGAACTTCTTTCAGGCGATGCCGCGCGGTGGAGGTTTGTCCATCAGACCGGCGAGCGGGACTTTGACGCCATCGCTGAAGCATACCGGGCGCGGGGTATAAGCGCGGAGGCCTCTCCGTTCATCGAGGATATGCCGCAGGCGTTTGCGCGTGCGGACGTGGTCGTTTCGCGCTCGGGAGCCATCACGGTTGCGGAGCTGGCCGCGGCGGGGAAGGCCGCCGTGCTCATCCCCTTTCCCCAGGCCGCTGACCGCCATCAATCGGCTAACGCGGAAGTGCTC
>QHZM01000417.1 GCA_003224665.1 Acidobacteriota bacterium | reverse complement strand
TTCAACCCGGCGATTAAAGCACAGCTCAACCTCGGAGGCAAGGACACCGACAGGATGCGCCTGCGATGTGGGGAGCGGGGACCGTGTTGGCCACCTCTCGCTAGTGGCTGTATAGTCGTCTTTCCGGAAAGTGGTTCCACCCCTCACGGCAAAGGGTTCGCAAGGCTCCGCGTTGAAACTGATTTCATGAAAGCGTCGGCTCCCTCGACCTGAGTAGACTTGGTAGTGCCAAACGACCAAGGCTCGGGAGAAAGGAGCCGAGCATGTTGATTATAGGATGCGATTATCATCCGAGCTTTCAGCAAATCGCTTGGGTTGACACGGAAACGGGAGAATGCGGCGAGCAGCAAGTGCAGCACAGCAATGGAGAAGCGGAGAAGTTTTATCGCGAACTGAAGCTCCGGGGAGTCCACGTGAGACTGGGGATGGAAGCGACCGGGCATGCCCGCTGGTTCGAGCGGTTGCTGGCGGAGCTGAAGTACGAGCTGTGGGTGGGCGACCCGGCGCAGATCAGAGCAGCTCGTGTGCGTAGGCAGAAGACCGACCGGCGCGATGCCGATCACATCCTGAAGTTGATGGTGGAAGATCGCTTTCCGCGGGTGTGGGTGCCGAGCCCGGAGAATCGGGATCTGCGCCAACTGCTCTGGCACCGGCATCGGCTGGTGCAGATGCGGACGCGGGTGATGAATCAATTGCAAGCCATCGCCTTGAACGAAGGGGTGAGGCGGAAGAAAGGGCTGTGGAGCCAATCCGGGCGGGAGCAATTGGAGTCGTTCCGGCTGGCTCCTTGGGCGGAGCGGCGCCGGCGAGATCTGCTGGAGTTGCTGGACCGCCTCAACCCGCGCATTGGGGAATTAACCACCGCCATCGAACAGGAAGCCGGGCGGCGTCCGGAGGCGCGACGGCTGATGACCCACCCGGGGGTGGGGCCCCTCACGGCTCTGGCCTTTGGGCTGATCGTCGGTCCGGTGGAACGGTTTGGTTGTAGCAAGCAAGTCAGCAGTTATCTGGGTCTGGTGCCCTGCGAGGATTCCAGCGCGGATCGTCAGCGGCTGGGACACATCAGCAAGCAGGGCAACACGCTGCTGCGCTTCTTGCTGGTGGAGGCGGCGCAGGCCGTGGTCCGATCGGACCCCGAGTGGCGAGGCCGCTTCCTGCACCTGGTGATGCGGCGGGGACGGCCCATTGCCTTGGTGGCGATGGCGCGCAAACTGGCGGTGCATCTGTACTGGATGGCGCGCCAGGGAACCGAATACCAGGCAAGTCCAGTTTCGGTTCGCACGTGGGGTAGCTCGAAGCTGGGTCATGGTGTGAAGTAGATCACCGTCAAACTGATTGAAGCACCCCGCTCCCTCTCTGGAGGGAGTTCGAATTCAATAATCATGGTCGAGGTTAGATCGAATAGATGGCTGGGTCGGACCGAGTCCACCTGGAAAGATTAGCAGCGAGCCTTGGTCGAGGCAGCAGTGAAAGAGTTCGAAAGAAAAGATTCAATTAAGGAACGAAGCTCAAAAGCACTTCGTTTCGCTTCGTTCCCGCACTCGATTATGGGGACGGGGAGGGCTGTCAAGGGTCTGCGATGAACGCCCTCTAGGCGCCCTTGACAGCCCTCCCCGTCCCACGGGAGAGTCTTTGTCTTTTTTGCTTGACCGCGCCGACGCTTTCATAGATGACCCACTCCCGGAAATTGGGCAAGCCTCAGTGCGCCCGCGAGAAATGCTCGTGGACGATCTGCCATCTGCCGCGGTTGCGCGCGAAGACATGGCTGCCCCGGCCTTCAATCACGTGGCGAGGCCGGCCGCCGCCGAGCTCAACCGTCCAATAAAAAGTCGCAACGGCTGAGTCGCCAAAGACCTGCACCTGCGGGTTCGAAATGCGGTACTTCGTGCGACTGGAGGCTTGCCGGTAGTAGTTGAAAGTTTTCCGCAGCGCCCCCCGCCCGGAGATCCTCTTCTGGCGGGTGGAAGAGAAACCCGCTACGCGCGGGTGGAAGGCCGCCAGGAGTTGATCGATCTTTCCGGCGTTAAAGTCGCGGACCATCCGCCTCTCGATTCCGAGGATAGCCTGGGTTGCGGTCGCCATGGGCGTTCTCCTTACGCGCGGCCAGCGGACGAGGACCAGAAAACTTCATACCGCCTGCCGCGGGTTCTCAGAAGCCGGTAACCTAATTGACCCACCGGTCGGCGTCATTCTTCCCCTCGCGCTTGCGCATGTAAATCTCGAACCGCTTCCGCAGGCGGCCCCGGCGCCATTCGTGATAGAGAAGCTGCCACCGGTAGGAGAGCCCGCCGCCTCGCAAGTAGATAAAGCCGAAAAGCATCCCGCCCAGGTGGGCCACGTGGCTGACCCCCGACCCGGGCGTGCCCAGCGAGTAATAG
>QHZM01000460.1 GCA_003224665.1 Acidobacteriota bacterium | reverse complement strand
CTTACGTCACCGAGGCCATCCGGAAGGCGTACGCTGTGGGCTCCGGCCGCATCCCGCTGAATCACCTCCACCGGCTGCAACAGAGCCCGCGGCTCATCGACCACTCTCCCGCCGTCCCCGAACCCGTCCACTAGGACCTGCCGCGAACTCATCCTGAGCTCGCAATTTCGAGTGGGGGATCCGCCTATGGCTCCGGCTTAACTTGGGGTGCGCCTGAAAACTCTATACAGCGCGCGCTTCGGCCGCCTGGAGCGTGGCCGGCTAAATGATCTTGAGTTTCTTTCCGACCTTTTCGAGGATTTCGAGAGAGAGAGAGAGCTCTCCCTGGGTGTGGGTGGCGGTGACGATGGTACGGATGCGCGCCTTGCCGTGAGGGACGGTGGGGTAACCGATGCTTTGGGCGAAGACGCCCGCGCTGAAAAGCTCGCGGGAGAACTCGTGGGCCACGGCGGCCTCACCCACGATGACGGGTGTGATGGGCGTCTCGCTTACGCCGGTATTGAAGCCGAGCTTCTTCAGGCCCTGCTTGAAGAACCTCGTGTTGGCCCAGAGCTGTTCGGTCAACTGGGGCTGCTCTTCGAGGACTTCGAAAGCGGCGATGCACGTGGCTGCCACCGAGGGCGGGTGGGAGGTGGAAAAAAGGAAGGGGCGGGCACGGTGATACAGGAACTCGATCGTGTTGCGGGTGGAACAGACGTACCCGCCGAGCGCCCCGATGGCTTTCGAGAGCGTCCCCACCTGGATGTCCACGCGCCCGTGCAGGTTGTAATGGTCCACGGTGCCGCGCCCGTTGCGCCCGAGCACGCCGGAAGCGTGGGCATCGTCCACCATCATGATGCACCCGTACTTTTCGGCCAGCGCGACAAGCTGTGGGAGCGGGGCGATGTCCCCGTCCATCGAAAAGACGCCGTCGGTGACTAAGAGCTTGCGGCACTTGCGGCCTTCGAGCTCCTTCAAAAGTTTTTCGCAGGCCTCGACGTCCTTGTGGGGAAAGACTTTGATCTCGGCGCGGGAGAGCCGGCAGCCGTCGATGATGGAGGCGTGGTTGAGCTCGTCGGAGACGATCACGTCGTCGCGTCCGAGGATGGCCTGAACCGTGCCGGCGTTGGCCGTAAAACCGGACTGAAAGACGACCGATGCCTCGACGTGCTTGAACTTCGCGATCTTTTCTTCGAGCTCCATGTGGAGCGTCATCGTGCCGGCGATGGTCCGGACGGCGCCGGAGCCCACGCCGAATTTTTCGATGGCCTCGAGGGCGCGCTGCTTGAGCCTGGGATGAGTGGTGAGCCCGAGGTAGTTGTTGGAGGAGAGGTTGATGACCTCCTTGCCGTCGAAACGCGCGACCGGGACCTGCCCGGTCTCGAGGACCCGGAGTTTTTGGTAGAGTTTCTGCTCGCGAAGTTTTTCGAGTTCCTCCGTCAGGTAATGCAGTGGGTCTCTGGGCATGAGGGAGCTTGGAATTTTGAACGCTAACCGATGAAGTCTTCGAAAAAACGCCCCGGGCCGGAAGTCAACCTGCGCCCCTCATCGCATCCTCATCACCCATCGTCTCTTATTCCGGCTTTCCATTCGGGTACAAGAGGACTTTCGAAGCGTTGCCGGACAACAGCAGCTCGACGCCTCGCTCAAATTCGGCCATCGGGATACGGTCGGTGACGAGTGGCGCGAGGGGTGGCCCGCTGGCTGGGATCTTATCTCTCCACCAGCAACGCCCGCTTCGCCCCCTTGGGCAAGTCAACCTTCACGAAGTAGTTTGCGGGGTACAAGTAGTCCTCACCGGATTCATCAACGATTCGGAGATAGTTGCTCTTGGCGGCCGATTCGTCCGGTACAACCTTGTAAACCTTACGCGGTTCAAGGTCGGGTGCGGAATCCGTAATACAGATAACGAACTGAGCGCGCTGACTGCGCCGCCTAGTCCAGGAAGCGTTTAATCTTGAGCTTCCTCTTGCCGATGCCGTGCGCTTCATATCAGTGAACCTCTGCCTTTCTGATCGTACCATCGAAGAGGCGAACCTTGGCGACGCCTTTAAGTTTTCGCCAGCGCCCCTCGCCGTACATTTTTCTCAACCGTGCAAGGTCGCCGATGGAATGACCCGCCGCAATCGTTTCGATACCGGAAATCTCGCCGACGATTTCAAAATGCACTGGAGGCCGCCGCGCCGTACTTCAGGGTCTCTCATTCGCCAGCCCGTCAGCCATCGCTTTGAACTAACCGGGCGTTCCGTTCGGATACATCAACACTTTCGACGCATTGCCGGAGAGCAGCAACTCCATGCCCTGCTTGAAGTCCGCGAGCGCGATGCGGTCGGTGATGAGCGGCGCAAGGTTGAGTGCCCCGGACTTCAGCAGCGCCTGCATTTTGTACCATGTTTCGAACACCCGTCGGCCGTTGATGCCTTGCACCGACGCGCCCTTGAAAATGACGTCGCTGGCCAGGTCGAGCTCAAGCGGCTTTGACGGAATGCCGAGCAGCGAGATGCGCCCACCCCGGCGCAGCATCT
>QHZM01000459.1 GCA_003224665.1 Acidobacteriota bacterium | reverse complement strand
CAATAAATACCGCAACACGCGCAAGAGTCGTGCGCGGTTCACGAGCGAGAGCAGACTTCGCACGCCGCCGGAAGGTCTCCGAGCCGTCTCGATGAGTCCGGCGACGTGAGGGACATTCTCAATAAACCATTGCATTCGCTGCTTGAACCCGGGAAGATGGTCCACCATTTCCGGTTCGAGTGTCTGCACGGCGAACAGCGGGATCAGCCCCACCATCGAACGCACCTTCAGGAAATGGTGGTTGCCGTTCGGCAGGTGGAGGACATCGTAGTAGAAACCGTCCTCCTCGTCCCACAGGCTGATGGCCTCGCCACCGAGGCTGTTCATGGCCAGGGCGATATAAACGAAATGTTCGAAGAATTTGCTGGCCACGTCTTCGTAGGCGGGGTTCATCCGGGCGAGTTCGAGCGCGATCGCCAGCATGTTCAGACAGTACATGCCCATCCAGCTCGTCCCGTCGGACTGTTCGATGTGCCCGCCTTGGGGCAGGGGCACCGAGCGATCGAAGACGCCGATATTATCGAGTCCCAGAAACCCTCCCTGGAAAACGTTCAGACCTTCGGGGTCCTTCCGATTGACCCACCAGGTGAAGTTGAGCAGCAGCTTGTGGAAGACCCTTTCAAGGAAGACGGGGTCGGCCTTCCCTCGGATGCGCTTTTCGATCTTGTAAACGCGCCAGGCCGCCCACGCATGCAAGGGCGGGTTGACGTCGCCGAAGGCCCATTCGTAGGCGGGTAATTGCCCGTTCGGGTGCATGTACCATTCGCGAAGAAGCAGCACAAGCTGCTCCTTGGCAAAATCCGGGTCCACCAGGGCCATGGCGATGCAGTGAAATCCCAGGTCCCACGCGGCGTACCAGGGATATTCCCACTTGTCGGGCATGGAGATGACGTCGGCGTTGTAGAGGTGAGTCCACTCGTGGTTTCTGCCTTGCAGTCGTTCCGGCGGAGGGGGCGGGCCAGCGGGGTCGCCTTCGAGCCACTCGCGGACCTGGTAGTGATAGACCTGCTTCGACCAGAGCAAACCGGCAAACGCCTGTCGCTGGACGGCGCAGGCGTCTTTTGAAATGCATTTACCGACGAGTTTCACGTAGAACTCGTCGGCCTCCGCCATGCGGGTGGCGAAGATTTCGTCAGATTCTTCCTTGACCAAGCCGGCGGCCGGCGGGCGATCAATGAGCCGCAGGCGGAGGACAGCACTCCCCCGCTGGTCGATCTTCCATCGGTAGTGCGCTGCAGCCTTGGTGCCGGTCAACGCCGGGTTGACGGCGCTTCGGACCCCGCCGACAACGAAGTCATGGAAGCCATCCTTGACGTACGGTGAGCGATTCGGTATGCCGAAAAGTCGCTCAAAGTTCGTTTCGTTCTCCGTAAACAGCAGGTCCGGGCTGCCCTCGCAGACGAGCCAGCGTCTGCCGTAGTAATAATGCTCTGCTTCAATGACGTTGGTCCCTGGCGGAGCGGCGGCTCGCGTCACCTGCGGGCGGCGGCTGTCTCGCCCCCAGGACCAGGTGTTGCGAAACCACAGCGTGGGGAGCAGGTGAAGCTCAGCGGGGTCGGGTCCGCGATTGTGAGCCGTGATGCGGATGAGGATATCTTCAGCCGAGGCCTTCGCATATTCGATGAAGACATCGAAATAGCGGTCTTCATCGAACACGCCCGTGTCGAGCAGTTCGTATTCGGGATCGTCGCGGCTCCGGCGGCGGTTTTCTTCAACCAATCGCGCGTAGGGAAATTCCGCCTGCGGGTACTTGTAGAGGTTTTTCATGTAAGAGTGGGTGGGGGTCGAGTCCAGATAAAAGTAGCACTCTTTCACGTCTTCCCCGTGGTTCCCTTGATTGCCCGTAAGCCCGAAGAGGCGTTCCTTCAAAATGGCGTCCCGGCCGTTCCACAGAGCGAGAGCGAAACAATTAAACTGGTGACGGTCCGAGATCCCGCCGATGCCATCCTCACCCCAGCGGTAGGCCCTGGACCTTGCGTGGTCGTGAGGGAAGTATTCCCACGCAGTGCCATAGGGGCTGTAGTCCTCGCGGACGGTCCCCCACTGGCGCTCACTCAGGTAGGGCCCCCAACGCTTCCAGTTGATTTTGCGCAGGCGGGATTCTTCTAGTCTGACTTCCTCCTGAGTCAATTTATCCTCCAAAAGATTGGATGCGGGGAGACACGCCGGAAGGCTCGCCCGGAAGCGTCATGGAGAAGGAAGTTGGACGCGGGAGCTGTCGCGTCCGAATCGGCTTTCATCGTAACTCGTGGAACTGAACACCCGACCGAAGCGATAGCGCGGGCCGGGCCCGGCATTTTCCCGGTGCTGCTGAAGTCTTGCCACACACCCCACTTTAATGAAGTTTGGATGAGGGTTGAATTGAGCGGGAAGTCAGCCGGAAAAACCTCGCCGGGATCCGAGGGTCGAGCCCTTCTCTATTTGAGTCGGACTCGAAAACCTTTCTTGTCTCGAACGATGTCAACCTTCCCTTCCCGCGCCAGCCACCCGACGGCGAAGTCCAGAAGGTCGCCGGTCAGGTTGAGTTTCTTCTTGGCTTGGGCGAGCGTCTGCGGCCCCTCGCGCTCGAGCAGGTGCCAAATTTTTCCAGCCGTTTCGCCGACTTCAGCTTTGATATCCATCGCCAAATCAAACGCCGTAATTTTATCTGCTCTTGCAAGGGTATTCAAGGTGGTGTGGGACAAACGTCAATCGCCGGACCCACCGGCGCCGAGTTGCATATTCCCAATGAGGGGTCCAAAATACCGTGTTGTAAAAATCCTGGTCTAAAAAAGAACCTCAGCAAGAATCGTAGATTAGTTGCTCGAATATCATCATTCGACGTAACGAAATTCAGTCGCCAAGTGTCCATCGTCAGTCTGGCTCATAGCCACACTTAGCGGAGAGCACGGAGGAGGAAACAATGCTTGAGAAATGGTTCGCCGGCCGGCATGACTGGGCTCCGGTACCTTTACGGCTGTCCTTGGGAGTAATCTTTTTTGCCCACGGGGCGCAAAAAGTTCTGGGCTGGTTTGGAGGTTACGGCTGGTCCGGCACAATGCAGTTCTTCACTCAAACGCTCCATATTCCCGCGCCGGTCGCGGTGCTGGTATTTCTTGCTGAGTTTTTGGGCGGGATCGCGCTGCTTGTGGGCGGCTTCACCCGGTGGGTAGCGCTGCTGCTTGCGGGGGAGATGTTCGTTGCCGCTCTTCTCATCCATCTCCGCAACGGGTTTTTTCTGAACTGGACGAACGCGCCAAACGCGGGCCACGGAATCGAATACAACGTCGTCCTGGTCGGCGCGACTCTGGCGCTGGTCATCACCGGCGGCGGGAAGTTCAGCTTGGATAACGCACTCAAGAAATAAGCTGGCGCAGTCAACTCGCCTTATCGCGCGCGCCGCCCGCAGATGTCCCCAGGTTTTCG
>QHZM01000458.1 GCA_003224665.1 Acidobacteriota bacterium | reverse complement strand
ATTCTCCACTTGCAGACAGGCGCGGCTTTGGAAACAGGAACACAAAGCGGACAGAAATGAAAGAAACACGGTTCGCATGGGGTGGGAAGATTAGCAGTCGGGACCTCTGAACATCAACGATTTCAACACAGTCGGACTTATTGGTAGGCACAGGAACAAGGAAGCATGGAACCTTGTGGAATTGAAGGGCGAGGATTCCACACTCGCGGCCGGAGAATCGATAAAGACTGAGGCAGAGTGGTCCCACCTAGGGCGAGCAATTTATTCGATTTCAGTCGGACACGCTTTTGCCGACGCACAGGGCTCCGATGCGTCGGTCGGTCTTCAGACCTCGAGAGCAATCCGGCCAGGCACGAATTGGGACTGAGAGATCTTCGCAGCGAGCGCCGCACGCGTATCACTCGCGGCCGGAAGTACCGTCCGCACGATGCTGCCACGCCAGATAACGTCGACCATACCGGCAGGCTCGAGGGAAGGAAGCCATAATGTCTCGAACTTCATTTCGACTTCCGTATCGACTTTCAGGAGGCGCTCGCCTCGAAACAACACGCCGGTGCGGCTGATGTTCTCCGTGCTGGCCTCGTACCAGTCAAGCTCGCCGCTCGTGCGGTAATGTAACGGTAGTTGGGTTGGGATGCGTTCGGCACGCTGAGTCACTGCATTTCTCCTTAGCTCCCTGGCCAGCGAGAACGCGCTTCTCTTAAGCGGCCATCATCATACCATCCCGCAGCAACAACGTCCATGCGCGAAGCAGGGACGATTCATAGTCGCCCCTACCGGAGCGGGGATGCCGCCGAGCGAGTAAAGCAGATGCGTGTTCGATAAGGCGTAACGTGGGGAATCTTTAAAGGACAACGGAAGTAGAAGTGCCGGTTGCGGCGAAAACCGACGGCATCTCGGCCTGGGCAATGCTGATAAAGCATCGGACAACGGCGGGGTCAAATTGTTTATTGCTGGCGAGATCGAGCCGGCGCATAGCTTCCTCGAACGGCAGGCCCTGCCGATAGGGTCGAGACGATACCATGGCGTCAAAGGCGTCGATTACCGACACGATGCGTGCACCGATGGGGATTTCATCTTCCTTCAACTCACCTGGGTAGCCCGTCCCATCATAGGCTTCGTGGTGATGCAAAATGAAGAAGCTCGTCCGCTCCAGGCCGGGAAAAAGGCGGACCACCGCCCAGCCATATTCAGGGTGCTTCTTCATGAGGGCGTACTCATCCGCAGTCAGGCGACCTGGCTTTTTGAGAATGGCGTCAGGCACTCCAATCTTGCCGATGTCGTGAAGCAGCGCGGCCACCTCGACATCCCTGAGAACGCCGTCTTCCAGTCCGAGCTCCTGGGCGACGCGCACACCCCATTCCGCCAGCCGGGTGCTGTGGTATCCGGTGTTGAGGTCTTTCAGATCCAGCAGTTGGTTGAAGGCACACACCAGCGAATTATGCATGGAGAACAATTGCTCTTCCAGCTCCTTTACGCGCAAAGTGTCCGGGGCCCACTCCACTGCAACTCCGCTTGTCGAATTTGCGAACATAGAAAGTCCCTCGTTGGTTCGATCTTGCTGTGTTACTTACTGTACTGACGACACCGCCTGGTATAAGTCGATGCGACCTTTGTTCAGCGCGGAAGAGATATATTTCGCGTGCGCCAGCGCCTGCGCAGCAGTTGACTGATTAGCAGATGGGACAACGCTTCGGATTAAGGCTGCCCCACCAGAAACAAACGGCGCGCTGAAAGAAGTCCCCCAACCAGCGGCATAGGTCCCATAAGGGTAGGGGCTGATGATGCCTTCACCGGGAGCAGCCACCCACACCAGGTCGCGGCCATAGTTCGAGAACGAGGAGAGCTGGTCCTGGTTGTTGGTCGAGGCCACTCCCATAACTAACGTCGTGTAAGCCGCGGGGTAGGCCTTCTCGTCCTGACTATCATTGCCCGCCGAAGCGACGCAGATCACTCCATTCTGATTTGCGAAGTTGACCGCGCGGTTTATCTCTGGGGAGGTTGTCAAGAAATCGAAGCTCATGTTAATGACGTTGGCGTTATGCTGAACGGCGTAGTAAGTGGCCCGCAGGATATCCGAAAGCTTGCCCGTGCCGTTCGCATTGAAAGCCTTGAGGGGCATGATCTTTGCAGTAGGCGCCACGAGGTGAACGATGCCAGAAGTCATGGTCCCGTGGCCGAACGCTGCGTATTGGGAGCTCCTGAACTGGGTGGCGGCGTTCTGGTTCACGACAGCCATCGTGGACTGGTTAACCTGTGCTGGGTAGGCGTTATTGACGACGGCCATGGTGGACTGATTGAGGTCGCCCATCTCCGAGCCGCCCGAAGTATTGCGTGTGAAATCGTAGCCGGTGACAAGGACGCCGCCGAATGCCGGATGGGTCGGGTCAATGCCGGTGTCAATCACAGCCACAGTTCCCGACCCCGTTACATTTCTATATATGCTTTGCTCGTCAGACAGGCGGACGAGATACGCGGCGGGTTGATGGACATATCCATCCCATACCGTATTGCCGTAGTAATTCACCGGCGTGTTGTCCCACAGCCCGCTCGGAGCCGTGAGGCCAGAAACTTTGAGCAACTTGTCCGGCTCAGCGTTGGTCACGCCGGGCTGGAGGAGGAGCTTGGCGATGAAATCGAGGAGGTT
>QHZM01000003.1 GCA_003224665.1 Acidobacteriota bacterium | reverse complement strand
GTCCCGAGCATGATGCGCCGCTTGACTTCCGCCCCGAAGCCCCGGTTGCGCGTTTTCTTGTACATGTCTCTCAGCTCGTCATGCTCGGGGGAGCGGAAGCCGTAGCGCACCCCGTCGTATCGCGCGAGATTTGAGCTCGCCTCCGCCGTGGCGATGATGTAGTAACACGCCACCGCATAGTCGGTGTGCGGCAGGCTGATGGACACAACCTTGCAACCGAGCTTCTCGAGCAGGCTGATCCCTTTCCGGATATTGTCCCCGGTCTGGGGGCTGAGGCCCTTGAAGTATTCCGTCGGCACGCCCACCTTCAGACCGCTCACCTTCTCGTCAAAGGCTGATTCGTAATCGAGCACAGGGACTTCGGCCGAGGTTGAGTCCTTCGGGTCGCGTCCCGCAATGGTCTTGAGCACCAGCGCCACGTCCCGGACCGACCGGCCGAACGGGCCGATATGATCGAGCGAAGAGGCGAATGCCACCAGGCCGTACCGCGAGACTCGTCCGTAAGTCCCCATCATGCCCACGACCCCGCACAGCGATGCCGGCTGTCGGATGGACCCTCCCGTGTCCGAGCCAAGCGCTACGGTGGCGAGGCTCGCGGCGACGGCGGCTGCGGAGCCACCGCTCGACCCGCCGGGCACGTGCGTCAGGTCGTGCGGGTTGAGCGTGGGGAAGAACGCCGAATTTTCGGTCGAAGAGCCCATCGCGAATTCGTCGCAGTTGGTCTTTCCGACGACGCACGCCCCGGCAGCCTCGAGGCGCGAAACCGCAGTGGCGTCATAGGGCGGAATGTAATTCTCCAGGATTTTCGACGCGCACGTCGTTCGCACATTCCGAGTGACGATGGCGTCTTTGACGGCGAGCGGGACTCCGGCGAGCGGTGCGAGCGTTTCGCCGGCGGCGATTTGCCGGTCCACCTTCCTGGCCCGCTCGAGCGCGCGCTCAGGCGTGACCGTGAGGTAGGCCCGCAGCTTCTGGCCCTTTTCCTCAATCCGCTTCAGGTGAGCGCGGACGACCTCCTCCGCCGAAGCCTTCTTCCGGGTGAGGACGTCGCGAAGCTCTCCCACGCTAAGCGTCGTCAAGTCCATAGGCATTGAAGGGCCCCGCTCGGTAGGCCCTCGCGAACGTGAAAGTCCGGGTCGCGCTCAAGCCCGGTCTTCGTCTGCGGCGTCTCGCGCCAGGTCCTATTCTCTTTCGATGACGCGCGGCACTTTGAAGCAGCCTGTGCCCTGCTCCGGGGCATTCCCCAGCGCCTCGGTCTGGCCGAACGTTTTCACGGGCTGGTCCTGGCGCAGCGAAGGGTTTTCGGCGGCGGGATAAGTCACCTGGGCCATCGGCTCGACCTGGGTCGTATCCAGCTCGTTCAAGGCCTGCATGTAATGCAGAATCGAGTCGAGCTGAGTGAGGAAGTGCTTCACCTCTTCTTCGGTCAGCTCCAGGTGGGCAAGTTCGGCCACGTAGCGGACGTCTTTCTCGCTGAGGGCCATGGTTTACCTTTTTTGCGTTCGGACCCCTCGGAGACGTTTCGGGAGCTCTTCCGGCTCCGGGGACAATCTCGACGGGCTTTGGGGGCTCAGTCGGGCTTTACTCGCGCAGACGCGAAAGCGGCTTCGCGCCGGAACTCCGGCAGTCCGGGGAACTCGAGAGAATCACTGTGTTGCACGCGAAGTTTTTTAATAATCGGCTTGCCGAGGAAGCTGTTGATCTCCGCGCGGATCTCCTCTTCCATCTGGCGAAGTTGCCCGGCCCAGGAAGGACAGTTGCAGATTAAAGTCAAAGTCCCGGCTTTAAAAGCGGCGGGCCGCGAGCGTTGGGCAATGGGCTTCCCTGCGACTCGGGCCCAAAAGGGAGCCAGCAATTCGACCACCGTGAGTTCTCCCTGGCGGACACGTTTCCTGAGCACTGCAGGCAATATGTTCCCTATTTCTTCCACGTCGGTCCTTCCAGATTGAGCAGAGATGGGAGCGAGCGGCGAAAAGTTTAGCATAACGCGACGAGGCGGGAAAGGGCTTGTGGCGCTTCAAAGCGTCCTCGTATAATCGCACGGCCCATGCAATTGGTCCTGGCCTCATCTTCGACGCGACGAAGGGAGTTGCTCAAAAACGCCGGTTTTGAATTCGAGGTGTGCCCGAGCAAAGTCCAGGAAGTCCGTCGCCCGGGCGAGATTCCGGAAGACTACGCTCGCCGGGCCGCACGCGAAAAGGCGCTCGACGTCGCCGCCTCTCGCGGTCCGGGCACCTTGGTCCTTGGGGCGGACACGGTCGTCGATTGCGATGGCCAGATTCTGGGGAAGCCCGTCAGCCCGGACGATGCCGCGCGAATGCTCCGGCTACTTTCCGGGCGCGCCCACCGCGTCATCACCGGAGTCTGCCTGGTCCAGGCGCCGGCCCTCGTTGAGGCGCTCGACTACGAGACCACTTTCGTCACATTTCGCCAACTCGACGTGGAGGAAATTCGCGCCTACGTCCGCAGCCGTGAACCTTTCGACAAAGCGGGCGCTTACGGCATCCAGGGGCTGGCGTCCAGGTTCGTGACGCGGATTTCCGGTTGCTATTTCAATGTGGTGGGGTTGCCGGTGCCGCTCGTCTACGAAGTCCTGAAGCCTTACTTGAAAGGATGAGGCGGGCAAGAACCGCGGGCCCGGCGCGCGTCCTCGCTGATCGGGAAATTCCGCAGAGCTACAGGATAATCCGGTCCTCTCCTTCCCTCCGGGTAACGCGCTCGCGGTCGAGGTACTCGAGCAAGGGGATGGCGTACTTCCGGCTCAGGCCGGTCATCTCCTTGAACTTGGAGACGCTGATCCGCCCCTCTTTTCCCTTGTGCCGGGCGAGCAGCGCGCGAAGTTTTTCGAGCGCGCTGCGGTGAAAGATCAGGTCTTCCGTCACTTTCAGCAGGGCTTTTTCCTTCAGGAGGATTTGCAGGATTTTTTCGGCGCGCGGGCGGTCGATCTGAAGCTTGGTCAGAATGTCGCGCGCGCTCGGAACGGCGAGCTCAGCCGCCTCAAAAGCGCGCGAAATTTGTTCTTTGGCTCTGAGTTCCTCAACCCCCAGTTGGACTTGCCGTCCGATCAGCCGGACGGTCTCCCCCTTGGTTTCGATTCGGTCCAGGGCAGCGAGCGATTGGAGGACGGCGTTCGAGAGGGCGACCGACGGCATTCCCGGCTGTTCCGAGCTGCGTGGGGTGATGCGCCCGCGGAGTTCTTCCTTGGTCATTCCAGCGTCCAGGGGATTCGCCGAATGGAATTGTTCGAGCGCATGGAGCACGCTTTCCGAAAGCGCCTGAAAGTGTTTCGAGTGGACAAACAAGCTCGGCGGCTGGCCGAGGACCATGATCTGTTTTCGCTCCTCCAAAGCCTTAGCCGTCCTCACGGCCTCCGAAGTCAGCCAGCCGGTTCGTCGAACGAGTTCGGCGAGAGAAAGTTCTCCGGCCTGTTGCGCCAGCAACTCGACTCGGGCCTCGCGGTCTCCCTGTTCCATGATCCGAAGAGCGGCGCCCACGCTGGCGTCCCACGTCCGATGTCGAGAAGGCTCGTTGTCGAGCACGACCCCGCCTCCAATCGTCGTGACCGGAGAAAACTGCCGGATGATGAAGCGGTCGCCGGGGAGATAAAGGCCCGGGTCGGCCAGCCGGAGCTGGGCATAAGCGCGCTGCCCGGGCTTGAGCTCCTTCAATTCGAGCAGGACGACTTCCGCCAGAGTTTCCGCCGCCCCGCAGTGGAAGTGGACTCTGGCACGGTTCTTCAAGGGACGCGCGGAAGGGAGAAGCGTCAGCGCGCAATCGAGGCGGGGAGCAGCTTGAAAGAGATCCGGGGGCGCGAGGACCATGCCTCGCGCGAGTTCGCGGGCCTCGACCCCTACCAGGTTTAGCGCGGTGCGTTGACCCGCGACGGCGACCTCCGCCGGCGCGTTGTGCACCTCGATCCCGCGGACGCGCACCCGGCGGCCCAAGGGGAAAATCTCCACTTCCGCCTCCTTCTCGATTTTCCCCGCGATCATAGTCCCCGTCACCACCACTCCAAACCCTTTCATCACAAACACGCGGTCAATGGGCAGGCGGAAGTGTGATTCCTCGGACCGCGCGGCGAGTTCGCGCGCCAGCCGTCCGAGCTCGGCCTTGAGTGTCTCCAGGCCTTCGCCCGTTTTTGAACTCACCGCCACGATCGGCGCGCCTTCCAAAAACGAGCCCTTCACGAAGTCCTGGACCTCGAGCCTCACCAGGTCAAGAATTTCCCGCTCGACCAGGTCGGACTTCGTCAGGACCACCACGCCCTTTTCGATCCCGAGCAGCCTGCAAATATCAAAGTGCTCCCGGGTCTGCGGCTTGACGGACTCATCCGCCGCGATGACGAGGAGGACCAAATCAATTCCGCCCACCCCGGCCAGCATGTTCTTGACGAACCGCTCGTGGCCCGGGACGTCAATGAAGCCCACCTTCACGCCTTCCGCGAGGTCGAGGTGAGCGAATCCCAGGTCGATGGTGATGCCGCGTCGCTTTTCCTCTTCCAGGCGGTCGGGATCGGTGCCGGTCAACGCGCGGACCAGCGCGGACTTGCCGTGGTCGATGTGCCCCGCCGTTCCTACGACGACGTATTTCATGACCTTGAGAGGAGGCCATCAAGAAGCCAGGCACCGTCGCCGAGCGATGGCTCCGACCTCGCGGCCCTCACGTCTATTTTCGTTGCTTGAGCCATTCCTCGAAAAGCTTTTCCAGTTCCTGGTTCATGGGGTAAACGTCACGGGCGCGGTACTTGCCTTGCTTCATTTGCAGCCGCTCGAAGTCCTCCCGCGTTTCAGTGGTCTCGTTCTGTTTGATCACTTCCTCTACCAACTGCGGCGGGATTATCACCACTCCTTCGGCGGTCCCGAGGATCACATCGCCAGGCAAAACGGTGACGTCGCCCAGCCGGATGGGCACGTTCCAGTCGACGCCAATCTGTGCGGCCTGGGCCGTCGCGTCCACTCCCCGGACGTAGATGGGGAGGTCCGTCCACTTCCGGATCACATCGTAGTCGCGGACGCCTCCGTCGATGATGACGCCCGTGGCGCCACGCGCGCGGATGCCCGTGGCCGTCACGTCGCCCATGAAGGTCGCGTCCTTCACCATGCCGCCTTCTTCCACCACGATCACCTCTCCGGGCTTCGTTTCTTCGGCCGCCCGCACGTTGAACACGGGACTGTGGTCGGTCTTCTGGGCAATCGAGCGCAGGGCCTTTTCGAGGTCTGGCCTGACGGGCAGGTAGCGCAGCGTCACCGCTCGTCCCACGAGCGTCACATCGGGCTGCGAGACTACAAAGCCGCCCACGAACTGGTGCTTGTAGCCGTGGCTCATGAGGACACTCCACGCGTTCTCAATGTGCACGCCTTTCAGCTTTTCGAGCAGCGAATCGCTCACCGCAGGGCGCTCGCCCGTCAAGCTCTCGACGACCGGGTGCCTGCCGGCCTGCCCCGCCGCATAATGCGGCGATAAAAATAGGATCGCTGCCATTGCAAGAGATCGGACCTTGGACCCGTTATCCATAGCATCCTCCTTCAGCGCGAACTACTTCTACCGGTCCGCCGGCTGGTCTTTCAGCTGGGCTAGACACCTAGCTTTCCGGGACGGCGGTCGTCTTTCTGGCCGGCTTGAAATTCGTCCTGGCCCGTGCCGGAGCTCCCGTGTGAAGAACGCGGTGCTTTGCCCCTGCCATTAAGTGGCTTTATTTCACCATGCTACAGCACATCTTCCCGGCCGGCGAGGCAAGCCCTCACTCGAAATACGTGCTCCCTTTTTCCAGGTATTTTCGGCAAACCTCGTCGTTCAGTTCCACGCCCAGGCCGGGTCGGTTGGCGACCTTGATGAACCCGTTTTCCATAACGGGCCCGTCGTAATGCACCGTCTCGGCCCACCACGGGACGTCAACCGAGTGCCATTCAAGAGCCAGGAAGTCGGGAATCGTGGCCGCGACGTGCGCGCAGGCCAGCGTGCCGACGGGGCTTGCCACGTTGTGGATGGCTGTTGGGATGAATTCGAGGTCTGCCATGTCCGCGATGCGCTGCGATTCCCTGAGTCCGCCCACCTTGGGCACGTCGATGTGGAGGATATCGCACGCATGCTCTTGCGTGAGCTCGCGGAACTCGTATTTCGTGTAGAGGTTTTCGCCGGTGGCGATGGCCACGGGCGAATGGTCCGCCACGAACTTCATCGCCGCCCAATTCTTCGGCGGCACCGGGTCTTCCAGCCAGATCAGCTTCAAAGGCGCGAGGGCTTCGGCAAGGCGGACGGCGTCCCGCGCGTCAAAAGACCAGTGGCAATCGATGCTCATCTCGGGAGCGCTCGGGCCGTCGCCCAGGACCTCCCGGGCTGCGGTCACGCGCTCGACGATCATGCGAATGTCATCTTCGCCGAGCAGGCGGTTCCATCCGTCCGCGCGCCGCGTGTAGGGCTGCGAGGCGCGGGCGCGGTCCTTGGGAATGCCGTCGCAGTCGAATTTGTACCAGTTGAAATTTTTCGACTTCACAAACTGGGCCCGCTCGCGCCACGAGCCGATGTCGTCCGTCTTGCCTTCGCCGGAGTCGCAATAAACTCGCACCGCGTCGCGGTACTTGCCGCCCAGGAGTTGATAAACCGGGACTCCCAGAATCTTTCCCGCGAGGTCCCACAAGGCGATTTCGATTCCGCTGATGGCCGTCACCGTTGCGCCCGACTGCGATCCGGCGCCCGACATGCTTCGGACCATCTTCGTGGTCAGCCGGTCAACGCTCAGCGGGTCTTCGCCCACGAGCAACTGTTTCATCCTGCGGATCAGGTCTTCGACGCCGGCGCCCCAGTAGGCCTCGCCGAGGCCGGTGACCCCGGCGTTTGTGTAAACGCGGATGAGGTGCCAATCGAAGTTGGCGCGCAGAGTGGCTGTCTTAAGGTCCGTGATCTTGATTCCGCTTTTCTCTTTCGGTGCCTGCTCCGCGCCGCGCGTTCCGGTGTCGCCCGCGATGGCGAAGGCCCCACCGACGGTCGCAGCTCCCGCGCCCAGAAATTTTCTCCTGCTCTTCAGCTTTTCCCGCATTTTCTAACCTCCTTGGGGGGCCTCGGAATTTTTCCCACCCCTCCCCGGCCGAGTGCGTTCGGAAGACCGATTTGAATTCGACTGTCGAAATTCGACCGCAAATGGACGAAGCGCCGCTAATCCTAGGACAAAGCCACGGCCCAGGCAAGTCGCGACGCATTCCTGACTTTCGCAGGCGGAATTTGTCGGGCCTGTTCGAGATTAAAGCCGGGAAGAGTCTTCTCTGAATCTCGAGGACGCAGCTTCAAAATTCAGGGCGAATTGGCGGCTGGATTGACGAAAGACGCCGATGGCAAGAGACCATAACCCGCGGCTGTCATTGACTTCAACGCTCCGTCACGGTTTTTTCACATCTTGCTTTCCGGCGGCAGCCGGCTTTTCGGTCACGGGGCCGAGCCAAACGCTCACCACGGTCCAGCTCTCAGAGCGCTTTTGCAGCACGATGTCGTATTGGGCCTCGGCCGAGCCATCCTCAAAATTCACCCGGGCGAGCGCGCGGTTCTGATCGGGCGAAAAAGTGAGGTTCTTAGTCTCGATGTGGACGGCGAGCCTGGCCGGGGCGGGACGTCCGGCCGGCTCCGTCGAAGTGGGCGGCGGCGGGGGGAGCTCCAGAGCGGGAAGAAAATAAGTGCGAACGGCCCGTTCGATGGAGCTCCCGGTGGACTTATTCGCCGCGGACGCCAGGAGCTGGGCCCGTGTTTCGATCACTGCGATGGCGTTATCCAGGTCGTCGCGAATCACCGGGTCTTTGATTCTTGCCTCCGCTTTCCGAAGCCGGGGAACAAGTTTCAGGTCTGACCGGACCGTCAGAGCGAGAATGGCGGCCTGGGGGACAGTCCGGTCTTGCTCCTGGTCGGCGCTGTTAATCACCTTCAGCAGAGTATCGGTGGCCTCGGGTGAATTCGACTCGCCGAGCGCAGCGTAGTAAAACCGTCGCAGGTTGAGATCGCGCGGGTCGCGCACTAAATTCCCCAGAATTTGCGTCGCCTTTTCTCCCCCGATGAAGGCGAGGCATTGCGCGGCGAACTCCGCCGTCCGGTCATCCTTTAACGCAGCTTCGAGTTGAGGCACGATGGCCGGACCCGCCGCAAAGGCTGCGCGCCGGAGCGAGTCGGCGGCCTCGCCGTTCGGCGAACTCAGAATGCCGTCCAGGAGTTCCGGACCCCAATCGCCGGGCAGGACCGTCGCCTCTGCGCTTTCAGGCTCGGGCGTAGCGGGGCTTTGCTGTTGGGGAAAATAGGTGGAGGTGAGCAAAAAGCATTGGGCACCGAGCAGTCCGAAGAAGCCCGGGCCTCGAGGCAGGGCCCTCCTCAGTGTCTCGCTCATGACGCCGGTCGGATTTATTTGCTTCAGCATTTCACAGGTTCGATGCGGGAAGCGGCGGAAGGGTTCGAGCGGCCTGACTTGGCCGGGACTCAGCGCTTGTCGCGGGACAAGGCCTTCTTGCCGTTAAGGAGCGCCGGCAGGTCTCGGAGGTCGCCGAGCAGGATATCGGGCGGTGCGCTCTCCAAGGTGTGCGCGCCGAAACCGTAAGTGACCCCGCAGGTCCAGATGCCGGCGTTGCGGCCCGTGAGCACGTCCGTGTCTGAATCGCCGACGATCAATGTCTGGTCGCTCGTGGCCCCCATATCGCGCATCAACTTTTTTACGCCTACCGGGGCCGGTTTTTTCTGCTCAAAGCTGTTTCCGCCGTAGATGAATGAGAAATAGCGAGCGATCCCGAGTCTCTCGAGCATCTCGCGACTGAAGTGGACCGCCTTGTTCGTCAGGACGGCGAGCTTCCTGTCCCGGAGGGCTTCGAGCGCTTCCGAGACTCCGGGATAGATCGTCGTATTGTCCAGCATGTGGAGCCGGTAGTATTCGAGGAAGAATGCGAGCCCCTTCTCGACGTTTTCCTCCGTCGCCTTTTCGCCGAGGGCGCGGCGAATCAGGACGGTCACGCCCTGGCCGACGTAAGAAGCGACGACTTCCTGGGGCAGCAGGCCCAAGCCCATTTTTTCGCGCATCGCGTTGACGCTCTGGGCCAGGTCTTTCTTGCTGTCCACCAGCGTGCCGTCGAGATCGAAGATCAGGAGCCGGATACCGGTTAAGGCCGACTGGGGGATG
>QHZM01000416.1 GCA_003224665.1 Acidobacteriota bacterium | reverse complement strand
CAATTCGCTACGTGGCGTACGATT
Source organism: Acidobacteriota bacterium (assembly GCA_003224665.1). Classification (GTDB taxonomy): domain Bacteria; phylum Acidobacteriota; class Terriglobia; order UBA7540; family UBA7540; genus QHZM01. The sequence goes on along the minus strand of QHZM01000416.1, from coordinate 2,577 downwards.
ACGCGACGGAGGCGGCGATGTCCCGGAAAGGGCCTTTTGCCAGATTTCTCGCGACCGACCAGTACTTCTTTGCCCAGATGACCGTTCGACTCGCCTTCGACTTTCAGGACAATCTGGAAAAGCTTGGCGACACGCGAAAGCGGATCTACGATGACGGGTCGGCCTTCGTGGTTGACCTGCTGCAGCGGTCGCCGAAATAACCCGAAGCTGGTATGCCACATGGCGCGCAGAGTTGGTCACTCCCGGACGGCCGCTGGAAGTATGAATGTTTGGCGATCGGCAATTCCATCGAAGTCATGAAGTCGGCCGACGCGGTCCGCCGGCAGGCCCTGACGGTACTTACGAATTCCCCCCATGGCCGGACGGCCAAGGGCCCTCCGAACCGCCACAGAGTGGCCCCTCGTGGTGGCTGCCAGTTCAGTGAGCGCATTCTGTTCGGGGGGCCACCTGAGCAATGAATAATTCGCCTGAAGATATCTCCCCGCAGTTGCCCCGAATCCCGACACCGTTATTCCGGGCCGCGCAAGGTGTCGCGTACACCCTGTGCCTCTTGGTGTGCATCGAGATCGCGGCCCGCGCTTTTGTTCATTTGGGCCCTATCTTTGGGCGGTTTGTAGGGTGGGATGATTCGAGTTCCCGAATCGGGTGGGTGAACCGGCACCACAGGGGGAAAGACCCCGCGGACAGCTTCATCGTGTACGATCCGATGCGAGGATGGACTCTCGCTTCGAACTTGAGGGGCTTGACCGTGTTCGGTGGAAAGACCCTAAGCTCGAACTCGAAGGGAATAAGAGGCAATACTGAATATCCGTATCAGCGCCAGCCGGGCCGGCAGAGAATCCTCGTTCTTGGCGACTCCTTTACGTTCGGCGACGAGGTGTCGGACGACGAGACATACGCCCACTATCTGGAGGAACTCCTTCCCGGCACCGAAGTGTTAAACATGGGAATCAGCGGTTACGGTCACGACCAGATGCTCCTGTATCTGAAAGGGGAAGGGGTCAAGTACAAACCAGACGTCGTGGTGGTGGGATTTGTCTGGTTTGACTGTTATCGTAGTCTCTTGAAGTTCCTCAGTTTTTCCAAACCCAGGTTTGAGTTGCGCGGTGGGAAGCTCGTGCTAACAAATACTCCCGTTCCAACTCCGGAGTCCGTTCTTAGCAGCGAGTGGTACCAGCCAAAAACGCTGGACTTGGGCGTCATGCTACGTGGGCAGTTCGAGCGGGTTCTCGGGCTCATGATCAAGCACGCGCGAACAATCACAACGGCAATCCTCGATGAGATCGTCGCTACCACCCGACAGGTCGGGGCCCGGCCGGCTTTCGTTTATCTCCCTATGCTGGACGAGCTAGAGAATTCCAACACGATAATGACGCCCAACGAGCAGTATTTGTTCTCGTACTGCGAAGAGAGCCGTGTACCGTGCCTTTTTCTCAGGCAACGCTTCCTAGAGGAGAGAAAGAGAGGAGTTGCCTGCACTGGCCGAAGGCACTGGGATCCAAACTGCCACGCGACGGCAGCTCAAAGCATCAGGGACTTTCTGGTTGAGAAGGGCCTCATTTGGGAACGAGCCTCGGGCCGCCCGTAGCAAGGACGACTGGAGCCTGCAGCATACGGTCGGAAACATGGGTTGGTGATGGAAGAATTTGCGCTGAGCGTGGTCCTGGGCGGGAGGGTGAATGAGCAGCCCTGGCACTCAAGCGATTCAGGAAAGCTGAGCGCGGAATCTACCGCGTCCGCCAGCCGGTTCAGTTTGCCTTGCCCCCGCGCGGATACCTGCCCGGGAGAGAAGTGCCGATGACCCAAACCGCGCCTGGTGAGACGCCCCTTATGGAATTGTCTGTGGTGATGCCTTGTTTAAACGAGGCCGAAACCCTGGCAACGTGCATCAGAAAGGCACAAGAGACAGTGCGGGATCTGGGGATCGCGGGCGAGATCATCGTAGCCGACAATGGCAGCACAGATGGATCTCAAGCCATCGCCACACGGATGGGGACGCGGGTGGTGCACGTCGAAGAAAAAGGATACGGTAGCGCGCTTAAGGGTGGCATTCTCGCGGCGCGAGGTAAGTACATCATCATCGGCGACGCGGATGATAGCTATGACTTCAGGCAGATAGGGCCCTTTTTAGAGAAGCTGCGGGAGGGCTTCGATTTGGTGATGGGTAACCGCTTCAAAGGCGGGATCATGCCCGGAGCGATGCCCCCGCTGCACAAGTACCTCGGAAATCCCGTGCTGACTCGGATCGGGCGGGTCTTTTTTGGCTCTAATTGTGGAGACTTCCATTGCGGGCTTCGAGGCTTTACCAAGGAAGTCTTCCTGAGAATCGGTCTGCGCACAACTGGGATGGAATTCGCCAGCGAAATGGTCGTGAAGGCAACGCTGTTCAAGATGCGGATTACCGAAGTGCCGATCACGCTGTCACCGGACGGCCGAAGCCGTCGACCTCATTTGCACACCTGGCGCGATGGTTGGCGACACCTGCGGTTCATGCTGCTTTACAGCCCACGCTGGCTTTTCTTGTACCCAGGTACGCTGCTCATGCTGACAGGCTTACTGGTGGTCCTGTGGCTCTTA
>QHZM01000002.1 GCA_003224665.1 Acidobacteriota bacterium | reverse complement strand
CAAGCGTCACGCCTCTGCGTTCGCCGACCGCTTCGCGGGGCCTGACACGGCCTGTGCCTTCTGAAATCGCTCCCTGAACCACTCCGCCGTCCGCTTGATCCCCTCGCGCAGGTTCACCTGCGGCTGCCAGTCGAGCTTTGCCCGGGCCTTGCTGACGTCGAGCAGGATGTGATCGACCTCGCCCGGCCTCTTGGAAGCGAAGCGCGGTTCGAAGGGAGGAATGCCCAGGGCTTCGCGCACGGCGGAGAAAATTTCGTAGTCGGTGGTCTGCACTCCGGAAGCGATGTTGAAGATGTCGCCGTCCCCCCGCGTGAGCGCCTTAGCGTGCGCCCGCACCACGTCCGAGACCTCGACATAGTCGCGCGTCTTCTTCCCGTCGCCATAGATCGTCGGCGTGATGTTCTGGAGCATCTGCTCGCAGAAGACCGCCACCACGCCGGCCTCGCCTCTCGAGCCCTGTCGCGGGCCATAGACGTTCCCGTAGCGCAACACGACGTACGGCAAACCGTAAAGGCGGTTGTAGGTGTCGAGATAGTGCTCCACCACATGCTTGCTAACACCGTAAGGAGCCAGGGGGAGAACGGGAGTCTCCTCGGTGGCCGGCAACACCTTCGGCTCGCCGTAAATGGCTCCGCCCGTGGAGGCGTAAATAAACCGCCGCGCCTTGTACTTCACCGCCAGGCCGAGAAGGTGGATCGAAGCGAGAATGTTGCATTCGGCGTCGAAGATGGGGTCCTCGACCGACCGGCGCACGTCCATCTGGGCCGCGTGGTGGTTGATCACATCCGGCTTTTCTTTCTGGAAGACTTTTTCCAGCGCGGCGCGGTCACGGATGTCCGCTTGATGGAAAGGGACGGCGCTCGGCAGGTTCTGGCGCGAACCGCGCGAAAGGTCGTCCACGACGGCCACCTGAAGCCCCTCCGCAAGGTAGCCGTCCACCACATGAGAGCCGATAAAGCCCGCTCCGCCTGTCACCAGCGCTTTCATCTTCTTGGCTCCTCTCGATCGAATTCCATGAGAGCCGCCAACATCTCCCGCGGCCTTCCGCCGGGGTCGAGGGCACGGGCGGACTATTCGACCGTCACGCTCTTGGCCAGGTTGCGCGGCTTGTCCACGTCGCAGCCGCGCAGGACGGCGCAATGGTAAGCAAAAAGTTGCAGCGGCACGACCGTCAAAATGGGTGTCAGGATTTCATGGCTCTTGGGGACAAAAATGACGTCGTCCGCCAAGTTCTCGAGTTTCTTGTTACCCACGGAGGTCACCGCGATGACCCGGCCCTCGCGCGCGCGAATCTCCTGGATGTTCGAGACGATCTTTTCATACGAGCCGTCCTCGGGAACGATGGCCATCGTAGGAAACGACGGGTCAATCAGCGCGATGGGCCCGTGCTTCATCTCTCCGGCGGCGTATCCCTCCGCGTGGATATAGGCGATTTCCTTGAGCTTCAGCGCGCCTTCGAGGGCGACGGGGTACTGGTACTTCCTCCCGATGTAGAGGAAGTGGCGGGCATCGCAATATTTCTGCGCGAGCTTCCGGATATCGTCGGACTGAGCGAGGATTTCGCGGATCTGGTCAGGGATCTTCTCGAGGCCCCTGAGCAGGAGGCTTCCTTCCTCGATGGAGAGGTCGCGACTCCGGCCGAGCAGCAGAGCGATCAGCGTCAGAATCGTCAGTTGCGAGACGAAGGACTTGGTGGAGGCCACGCCGACCTCAATTCCTGCGTGGGTGTAAACGCCCGCGGGGGTCTCGCGCGCAATGGTGCTCCCGACGACGTTGACCAGTCCCAACACCAGCGCTCCCTTGCGCTTGGCTTCCCGCAGGGCCGCGAGGGTATCCGCGGTCTCTCCCGACTGGCTGATGGCCAGGACAACGGTGTTCTGCCGCAGATTGAGCTTGCGATACCGGAACTCGGAGGCGAGTTCCGTCTCCACGGTCAGGTCAGTGAGCGTTTCAACAACGTAACGGCCGAAAAGTCCGGCGTAATAGCTGCTCCCGCAACTGACAATGATGAGGTGGCGGGCCTGCAACAGGCGGTCATGCACCGACTCGAGCCCGCCCAGCTTGGCCACGCCTTCCGAGTGGTTCAGCCGGCCGCGCGACGCGTTCTCGCTTGCCATCTCGTTGTCCTCGAGGTACACAACGCGGTCCGTATGCTGGGCGAGCGCGCTCACGTCCGACGCCGCCCGCGACTCATTGTTCCCGGCTCCAAGGACGGTGGGACTGCCCCGCCGCGCGACGATGATCTGATCGAGGTGCGCGGTGTGCAGGACGGCGATGCCGTACGTGCCCTGAACCTGCAACAACGCCTTCTGCACGGCGGACCCCAGGTCGCCCCGGTAGGCGTTCTCGATCAGGTGGGCCAGGACTTCGGTGTCCGTCTCGGACTGGAACTTGTGCCCGGCCGCCGTGAGGTGCTTCTTCAAAGCCTGATAATTTTCGATGATGCCGTTGTGGACCAGAAAAATCTTCCCGGAGCAGTCCTGGTGGGGATGGGCGTTGGCTTCCGTGGGTTTGCCGTGCGTTGCCCAGCGGGTGTGGGCGATGCCGACCACTCCCCGCGGCTGGTCCTTCCAAACGCGTTTTTCGAGGACGCCAACCTTGCCGACGGCCTTCGCCAGGTAGGCCTTGGAGTCCAGGATGGCTATCCCGCTGGAGTCATAGCCGCGGTACTCGAGCCGCTTCAGACCTTCGACGAGGACTTCGCGCGCCTGTTGGTGCCCGATGTAGGCCACAATACCGCACATGGAGCTAGCCCTCAGCTTTCACGATTTCCCGGTGTGAGCTCACAAGATGCCCAGTTCCCGCGCCAGGGCGCGCAACTCTTCCTCACCTACGGACAGTTCTGCCTGGGCAGGGTCGTAACCCTGCTCGAGGTTGCGGCGAAGGAATCGAGCGGCAATGTCGGCGAGTTCCTGGTCGCTCAACTGTCGCCCTTGGCGCTCGCGCAGCGTCGAGATCGCCGCGCAAGAAATGGCGACGATCACCTTCTGCCCGCCGGCAAGGAAGGTGCAATCGATTGTGTCGCTGTGCCGAGTGGCAATGCCGGCGAGAAGGTGGACGAACCGGCACTTCACCGGTCCGGGGAGGACCTTCGAACTGACTTCGAACGGGGTCACGACGTAGCTCACTGCAAGATTAGCTCCGGGTGAGGTGGGCACAGCACTTCTACCGACTGCGCCGCAACAAATCATTATAGTACACTCCTCGATTCCGTAACGGAGCCGCAGCCGTGGAGCTTTTTAAGGCGGTAACTCGAAGAGAATTTTTGCAACCTTTCGCGCGGCAGGGGCATCCACAGGAATAACCCAACTCTAATGACTACCTGAGGAGGTGGGTAGCGCAAGAACTTTCCAGGCTACTCACTTCCTCCTTCCTTCCCCTCGCGAACACGATTAACCGCTTCTTAGAATTGAACGGGGGTTGAGCCGCTCCGCCGCCCACATTCAATTTGCATAGCGCAGAGTCGGCGGATATACTCCTTGCAGTCCCTCATGCCGAAGGGGATTGTTTATTGGCAAAATCCTCTCGCACGCCGCGAAAATTAAACAGATCGAAGGCCGGGCTCTCGCCCCACACGTTGGTCGGAGAGATCGATGACCTCGGCCGGGATCTTACCGCGCACCTCGAACCGCAAAGCGTTCTGGCGGCGCTTGCAAAGCGTTTGGTCAGTCGCTACGGCGTGGTCGCGTGCGGCGTCTGGATGGTCAACGACCCCGAGGGTTTGCTCGAACTCACCGCCAAAGCCGGCAAGGCTGATTTCCCATCGGGCCTGACCAAGGCTTCCATCAAAGACACCATTCTGGGCAAAGCTGCCCACCACGGCCTCCCCCAGGTGCTCCCAAAACAGGAGGAGAAAGGGGACAAACTGCTCGACTGGGCAAGGGAACGCCGGCTCAGCTTCCTCGCCACTTACCCCCTGACGCATGATTCGGACGTGAAAGCGGTCCTGCTCATCGCCAGCGGGAAATCTCCCAGAGCGTCAACACTGGCCCTGTTTCAAGTGCACGCCCGGCTCGCTTCGGTGGCGCTGCGCGACGCCCTACTGCTCTCTTCCACGCAGCGGACCATGAACAAGTTGGCCTTCCTGGTGGAGGCCAGCAAGGCCCTTGGTTCGACGCTCGACCTCTCCGAACTGCTTGCCCGCATCCTTGACGTGGCCAAGTCCCAGGTGGAGGCGGAACGCGGCACGCTCTTTCTGGTCGACGAGAAGAAATCGGAGATGTGGTCCCTCATCGCGCAGGGACTCGAGAAGCAGGAAATTCGCTTGCCGCTCGGGAAAGGCATAGCCGGCCACGTGGCCGAGACCGGGGAGATCGTCAACATCTCCGACGCTTACGCCGACTCGAGGTTCAACACCGAGGTGGACAAGCAGACGGGGTTTCGGACGCGCAACATTTTCTGCATGCCCATCCGCAGTAAGTCGGGGAAGATCATTGCCGTGCTTGAGCTGCTCAACAAGAAAAAAGGAAGTTTCACAGACGAAGATGCCGACTTCCTGCTCGTCCTTTCCGGGCACGTGGCGCTCGCGCTCGAAAACGCCCAGCTCCACCAGGCGGTGCTCGAAAAAGAACGCATGGAGAAGGAATTCGCCCTCGCCCGGGGAATCCAGCGGAGCCTGCTCCCCGACCAGGCCCCGCAGGTCGAGGGATTTGACGTCGCCGTTCTCAACGAGCCCTGCTACGAGGTGGGCGGCGACTACTACGACTTCCTCAGCCTGGGGCAGCAGACACTGCTGGTGGTGGTGGCCGACGTCGAGGGCAAAGGCGTCGCATCCGCCATGCTCATGTCGAACCTCCAAGCGACGCTCCGCTCTCTCGTGCTGCACTTGCACTCGCTGAACGAGATTGTTGAATTGCTCAACCGAATGATCATGCGCGACACGAAGGGGCAACGGTATTTGAGTATTTTTCTCGGACTCATCGACCTCCGCCGGAAGGCCGTCCACTACTTCAACTGCGGCCATATCCCACCGATCATCATTGGGCCCAATAAGGCTCCCGTCATGCTCAGCGAGGGCGGCATGGTGATCGGGCTTTTTGAAAACGCCCGCTTCGAACGAGGCCAGGCCAAACTCGATCCGGGCGACGTCTTGATCCTGTGCACCGACGGAATTACCGAGTCCATGAACGCCAACCAGGAGGAATTCGGCGTCGAGCGGCTGATCAGCGCTGTCCGCGCTGCCGCCGAGGGAAGTGCCGAGCAGATCGTCAAGGAAGTCAGCGCGGACGTCTCCCGCTTTTCGCGTCAGGGGACTTTCGTTGACGACAAAGTAATGATCGTCATCAAGACGGTCTAGTCGGGGACTCGACCCGGCGCGGCCCGTCCGGACCCGAGGCTCCGAGCCGGAAGGAAACAGATCGCTACCGCGGGGCCGGCTGCTGCCTCTCTTTTTCGGACAGGCGGACTTTTACAGGTTTCCCCTCGCCGAATTTCCTGGTCAGCCAGTCTTCGAGGTCGGCTCGCAGAGCATCCAGGTCAACACGGAAACTGGTCTCAAGCTCGCCATCGGCAACCGGCAGAGTCTCGTCGAAGGCGGAACGACCCGTAAAACTCCTCATGCAAAAGCTGTCCAGCCAGTCGGCCGGACAGGGCCGGACGCCGCCTGGCGCCAAGATTTCTACTCGGATCTTCCGTGCAAACATTTTTCCTCCCGCCCCCCCGTCGCGATAAATAAGGCGGGACGAAGCAGTGAAGGCGTTTTACTTCAGGGCCGGAGGAATGAGAGCCACCCTCGTTTGCGGCGCTTGACGGCAGCGGCACTCACGGGTTCCGGCCCGCGGGCCAAAGGCCGACCTTCGATGACGGCCGTCCCGTTTTTTACAAGCAGCAGGTCCGCCACTTCCCTGCCTCTTGTCTCAGCCACCTTCTGGTAGCAGGGAGAAAGCAGGGGAGGACGGTGCTTGACGTCGTGGGCATCTGACGCGAAGAAGTGAATCAAATTGCGCTCGAGCCAGGTTTCTGTAAGGCGTTGCGCTTCCCGTCCAAAACCTCCGGTATAAGATTGTGCGGTGACTTGCACCAGATATCCACGCGTGACCCAGTCGTAAAGCTTTTCAGGTTTTCGCCGGAAGACGGGATTGCGCTCGGGGTGGCTCAAGATCGGGATGAGACCCGCTGCCTGAATATCATAGAAGACCCGGTCAAATTGCTCGGGGATAAAGATGTCGTCGAGCTCCACCAGGACGTAGGCGGTCTGGTTGATCGTGAAATCGCCCCTCTGCTCGATGAGGCGGCGAATGTTTTCGTACGAGAGGTGGAAGTCACAGCCCAGGAGGAGCTTTGGGGAGTCGCCGACCGCAGCCTGGAGTTCCGCGAGCTTTTGCCGAGAGGGCTCTGCCTGAAAGTCGAACTTGTAATTGCAATGCGGCGTGGCAACAATATGCGTAATGCCGTCGGCAGCCGCCATCTTGCACATGGCCACGGAGACTTCGAACGTTTCCGCGCCGTCGTCAACACCCGAAAGTGGATGGCAGTGGATATCAATCACAGGCAGACTCGATTGCTCGCCCTTCGCTTACCAGACCGGAATTCGCCTGGCCGGATTCGAAAAAGCCGGAGGCGCCGGCCTGCCCGGAGCTCATCGAAACCCGAGAGAGTCATTAAACTCCGCCATGCGGCGGAGCGTCAAGCCGTGGCCTCGTAACTTGGCGCGAAAATCAAGGCACAATAATCCAAGGGGACGCTCCCGCCCGTCCTCACCCTTTTGAACAATTCGCTTGAAAATGTGCTGTAACCTCTGATATGGAAGGGACGCGCTTGGAGGGGACAGGATTCGGGACCGAGCCTGAAGGCGCCAAACAAGAGGAGGAAAATGATTATGCCAAGGGCGATTCTCAAATCGAGATCAGCCTTGTGGGTGACGTTGTCGCTGCTTTTCCAATTAGCCCCGCTACGCGCGGCTGGCCCCGCTCCGGTCGGGATCCTCCGCTGCGATGGGAATGTCTATCTGGGGAAAGAGTCAGCGCTCACAGCTTCTGCGATCTATGCCGGCGACCATCTCAGGACGGAAGAGGGAAGGGCCTCAATAACTTTCTCCCGCGATGACGCCGTGGTGCTCGACCGGCACTCCGGCATGGGGATCGAAGGTTCACCTGAGGGCCCGCTGATTGGCCTTGAAAAGGGCCGGCTGGGGTTCAGGGCTTCCCCGCAGCGCGGGCTTCGAGTGGATACGGAAGGGGTTGCCATCCGGGCCTCAGGAAAATTTCCAAGCAATGCAGAAATATCATTGCCCGGCGACGGCTCCGTGGTGGTAGCCGTCCGGAGCGGCGAGGTCTCTGTCGCCTATCCCCGGCGGGAGCCCGTGGTGGTCTCAACCGGGCACGTCCTGACCGTTAACCCTGCCGTCGAGCAGTCTGATACCAGGCAGGTCGGGACGGGCGCGCATGGCAAAAAGACTGTTGGCGAAAGGCTCCGGACGTTTCGGATTGACGGGCTTTCCCACAAAGCATCGGCAGCCATCGTTTTTGGCGGGATAGCGGGAGGGACGGCGGCTGCAATAGCCATACCACTTTCGGGTGGAGGTGCCCCGGCAAGCCCTTCGGCGCCTTGAAGGACGGCTGCCAAGCAGATGCGGGCCCAGGCCGGGAATGTGGGTTCTCAGGCCTTGGGCCGAGTTGGAATCTTTCCCTAAGTACTCACGCGGTCTGAGGCAGGCGACTCTCGGCTCACCGCGCACCGCCCTTGCGGTTTCCAGCCGGTATGAGCCGAGGGTGCTCGTTTGACACCTTCACCCAATCGCAAGTCTCCTGCAGAAATTCGGATTTTGGTCTTCCAAATATAGAAATCGAGAGGCCCTTCAGGGGTGTTCTTGTATCGCCCTCAGCCCGATTCGTTTGCCCGAGCGTATGATAAGCAATCATTTAGATGACTTTTGGAGTGATTGAGCAGACTGACCAGGTTTTGGAAACGGACTTGCTGTTACCCAAATCGAGCTTATGCTGGCGTACCTCGCATTCAAGCGAGGGCGCTGGTATGAGACTTGGAGTTTAGACCCAAGACCCGACGCTTGGAGGGGGGAACGGTCTCCCCTCCTTTTTGTTTCTCCCGCCCTTCCTCGTTCATCCCGGTTGACCCGCCTTCCCAGGGGGATGGACTGCGCAACAAGAGAATGCTTCTGAGGATTGCTGTTTCGCCTCTGCGCGCCCGGCGTCCATTTCGCTCCCGGCCGGTCATGGCCGGTCAATCCACCTGGCGGCCACCTGCCGGCCACCTGGCGGCCTTGACTTCGAAAACACCGCCCGTTAAAGTGCCGACGTGCCTGGCGACCGGTCCGGCGCATGGCCATAACACATAATGCTCGCCGTTTTGTTTGAGAATTTCCTCAAGCGAAAAGTCTTAGCTGTTCAGGAATTCACCCACCTCCTGGCGGGTTCCTTCGAACGCGCCTTTTCCCCGCCCCACTACGTCATCGATACCCTGGTCCAGATGGACATTATCGGTTTCGGGTCGTTGCCGATCGTGCTCCTGACGGGATTTTTTACGGGCGCGGTGCTTGCCCTCCAGACTTACCGAACCCTGAGCACCTTCGGAGAAGTCGGGCTGCTCGGGGAAGTGGTGGCGCTGTCAATCGTCCGCGAGCTGGGGCCGGTGCTGACCGCGCTGATGGTCGCCGGGAGGAACAGCTCCGGCATCGCGTCGGAGATCGGCTCGATGCTCGTCAGCGAGCAGGTTGACGCGATGCGCGCCCTCGGCACGGACCCGCTTCGCAAGCTTGTTCTGCCCCGCTTGTTTGCCACCCTTCTGACGTTGCCCCTTCTGACCATCCTTTCCGACTTTTTCGGAATGATGGGCGGGTACCTGGTCAGCAGCTCTACGGTGCGGCTGAGCGGCGAAGAGTACTGGGTCAGGGCCTACCAGGCGCTGACGATCCAGGACGTCACCCAGGGGATGCTGAAACCGTTTTTCTTCGGCGTCACCATCGCCGCCGTGGGGTGCTACTTCGGCCTGCACACGACCGGCGGCACGGCGGGCGTAGGGCGTTCCACCACTCAATCCGTCGTCGCCGCCTCCGTGGCGATCCTCGTGCTCGACTTTTTCATCACCAAGTTCTTGATTGCCATCAGATTTTTCTAGTCCCGCGTCCTTCTCCAGAGCTAAGATTGAAGAGCGCAGTAGTCGCTTGGCGCCCGCGGCCCTCGTCTTCAACTTTCAATGGCTTTGAGTCTCAGCCCAACGCCCGGGCCCGCAAGGTCTCACGAACCGGCCATCGAAGTCTCGCACGTCGGCATCTCCTTTGAAGACAAGCTGGTGCTCCTCGACGTCTCCTTTCAGGTGGGCCGAGGTGAGACGCTCGTCCTGCTGGGCGTAACGGGGTCGGGCAAATCGGTCCTCCTGAAACTTCTCCTGGGCTTGCTCAAGCCCGACTCCGGCCGAATCCTGATTGAGGGTCAAGACCTCGTCCCGCTTTCCGAAAATGAGCTTTCCCTGGTGCGCAGGCGCATGGGGATCGTGTTCCAGGAGGGGGCGCTGTTCGATTCGCTTTCGGTCTACGAAAACGTTGCCTACCGATTGCGGGAGGAGAGGGAGAGAGACGAAGAAAAGATCGAATGCCGGGTGCGCGAGGTCCTCCGGTTTGTCGAATTGGAGGACGCCATCGACAAGATGCCGGCTGAGCTTTCGGGAGGGATGCGTCGCCGCGTTTCGGTGGCCCGCGCCATCATCAGCAATCCCCTGATTATGTTTTACGATTCGCCGACGGCCGGACTGGACCCCGTAACCGCTCACGCCATCAACGTGCTCATCGCCAAATTGCGCGATACGCAAGGCGTCAGCTCGATCGTCGTCACCCACCGCTTGCAGGATGCCTTCGTCTTGAGCAACTACGTCTTCTCGCCCGAAAAACAGGGACTGGTTGCAGCCCGCACGGACGGCCGTTCCGGCCGGATCGACCCCACCCGATTCCTGGTCCTGCGCGACGGCAAGGTATATTTTCATGGGACCCGGGAAGAGTTCGTCCTCGCTCAGGACACCTATCTGAGGAAGTTCCTGATCTAAGTTCGCCGCGGCGAGCGGATGGACTACAATAGCCGCGTGAACGATCTGGGGAGGAGGTAAACCATGCCTCAACGAGGACAGATCGCCTGGGCCCAGCTCCGCGTGGGAGCGCTCGTGATCGTAAGCCTGACGATCTTCGCCCTGGGGATCTTTTTGATCAGCGGCGAAGTGGGATTCCTGGCGCGCAAGTACAAGATCAAGGCCTATTTCTCGGATGCCGGAGGATTGCGCGAAGGCGCTCAGGTTCGCCTGGCGGGCATCGCCGTCGGGAATGTGGACCGGATTTTGATTTCGCCCTTCCCGGAAGCCGGGCGCGCGGTCGAAGTCGTGATGCGCATTGCCCGCACGTATCAAAACCAGATCCGCGCTAATTCGGTCGCCGCCATCACCACCGTCGGCTTGCTGGGGGAAGGTTACGTGGACATCAGCCGGGGCGCGCGCACCGCCCAGGTCATCCCCGACGGCGGCGAGGTGAAGAGCAAAGAGGAAGCGGACATCAAGCAAATCGTCCAGAACACCAATGACGTGATCTCAAACCTGCGCGTGCTCAGCGCCAAACTGAACGACGTCGCCGAACAGATCCAGTCCGGCCGCGGCTCGCTCGGAAGCCTGATCTATAATGAGAACCTCTACAGCCGCCTGAACGAAACGGCCGGAAGCGCTCAACACGTGATCAACCGGGTGGAGCGGGGCGAAGGAACGCTCGGCAAGATCATGGCGGACGAGACGCTCTACGAGCGAACGCTGGCCACGATTGACCACCTCAACCAGATTGTGGGAGACATCCAGCACGGCAACGGGAGCCTGGCCAAGTTCATCTCCGACCCCGAGCTGTATAACAACGTCAGCCAGATGGTCTCGCGCGCCAACACGCTGGTCGACAACGTGAATAAGGGCCAGGGGACGCTCGGGAAACTCGCGACCGACCCGCAGCTCTACAACCGCCTGAACGAGACCCTGGACCGGCTGAACGTGGTGGCGACACGCATTGAGCAGGGCCAGGGGACGATCGGAAAACTTTCAACCGACCCCACCCTCTACAATAACCTGAGCGCCGGTTCCCAGGCGTTGCGAGAGTTCCTGACCGAGTTCAAGAAAAACCCGAAGAAATATCTTTCGGTCCGCGTCAGGCTTTTCTAATTTGATCGCGCGCGCGTACCCGGCCTTTCCCTGTCCGGCCGGCTCCGCGCCCGGGCGATGGAGAGCTTGAACATTTCGCTTGACAAAGGTCCATAGCGAAGGCAACGTGCGCGTCATATCCTTAGACTTTAACTACTCCTGAGTGATGGGGAGGGCGCCATGAGGCTTTCCAGAATCGTCTTGGCCCTTGTCGTGATTTCTCTCATCGGTGTGGCCTTCCTCAAGCCCCCGGTCCTCACCACCCGCGCCCAGGCCGGCCAGGACGCAGCAACGCCTCGTTACACGCAGGCGGACACGACCGCACCGCGCGAAATCGATTTTCCTTACTATTCCTTGCGCGACGGGTTCAATTCTACACTTTTGCTTGTGAATGCCTCTCCCAAACCGACGGACCTGTTCATAGCGATTCGTAGCCTCTCAGGTCAGACACGGCTTGCGCCGGCGCTGACCATCGAGGCCCAGGAAAAGCTCTCGTTCGATCTCGCGACCCTACTCAGCGAGTTGTAGGCGGACGTGACCGGTGAATTCGCCGAAGGCAGTGTGTCCGTCTATTTCAATGGGACGATCATGCCCATTGCCGGCCAATTGACTATG
>QHZM01000415.1 GCA_003224665.1 Acidobacteriota bacterium | reverse complement strand
GCCTGAGGATTACGTAATGAAGATTCTTACTGTTGTGGGCGCGCGTCCCAATTTCATGAAGGCCGCGCCGATCATCGCGGCGATCAAGCAGCGCAACTTGAGGACTTCGGCAATGTCTGCTGATATTGCATGCTCTTAGTCGGCGGAATAAGCGGACTGACTGGTTTGGACAGCATCAACCAGATAGATTCGCCCCAGCTTTAGCGTAAAATGGGCGGTTTGCCTTGGCAGTTTACGTGTTGAATCCGCTGCACGATTCGCGTTGGGCGGACTTTGTCGGGAGACATCCGCGGGCGTCCATTTTTCATACACCTGGCTGGCTGGAAACGCTGCACCGTACCTATGGATATGAACCGATCGTCTACACAACTACTGCTCCAGGGACCCCCCTGACGAATGGAATCGTCTTCTGCCGCATCAGCAGTTGGCTGACTGGACGCAGGATGGTTTCCTTGCCCTTTGCCGACCACTGCGAGCTTCTCGCGGACAGTGCGACGGAACGCAACGAAATTTTCAGTTTTCTGCAATTGGCACTCCGCATGGAAAAGCTTAAATACATCGAGATTCGGCCACTGAGCACAGATCTGCTGGGCGAGCCCGCTGTGCAAAAAAGCAATTCGTCTTGCTTTCATGTGCTGGATCTCCGCCCTACTCTCGAGGACCTTTTTCGACGGTTTCAAAAGCATTCGATTCAGAGAAAGATTCGACGAGCGGAACGCGAGGCTCTGTTCTACGAGGATGGGAGGTCGGAAACACTTCTGAAGGAGTTTTATCGCCTCTTCGTCCTAACACGTAGGCGGCACAATGTGCCGCCGCAACCCATTGCTTGGTTTCAGAACCTGGTTACGTGCCTGGGCGACCGAC
Organism: Acidobacteriota bacterium; assembly: GCA_003224665.1. Taxonomy (GTDB): domain Bacteria; phylum Acidobacteriota; class Terriglobia; order UBA7540; family UBA7540; genus QHZM01. The sequence continues at coordinate 1,797 of QHZM01000415.1, read as the reverse complement.
TCAAGGTTCGAGTCGCTTCAAGAGGTGGGCGTCCCATCGGCAGCATCCTGACGCTGCGGTACGGCGACGCCATGGTCTACAAATATGGTGGCTCCGACGCGAGTGCTCACAATTTGGGCACCATGCCGTTCTTGTTCTGGAAGGCGATTCAGGAAGCGAAAGTGGACGGAGTCCAGCAATTTGACTTCGGCCGCTCAGACTACGACAACGCGGGATTGATGACCTTCAAGGACCGTTGGGGCTCACAACGAATGGACCTGACGTATTGGCGGCTGCCGAGCCAGAGCGCATCTGGCTGCGGCCAGTGGAAGCTCAAAGTTGCAGGTCCGATTTTCGCTCGAATGCCGGATCGATTGCTGGCGGCTTGTGGGCGAATTTTATACCGCCACATTGGCTAGCCCGGATTTCTCACCGAAAAATTGAAGAAGGCTGTCTCTTTCTGGCATAAGTATTTTTGAGAGAAACCCGCCCTAACGTAACAATCGAACGCCAGTTGCGCCATAGGTAAGGAACGTAGCTTTGTCCGCTTCTTGGTCCTTGCGTATCTCCCGGCATAGGGTATTCGCCTGACAGGCGCGTACGGAGAATCCCCCAAGCCAATTGCAGAAGATACCTGATTGACCTCTTAATGGAAATTGATGATCTTTGCTGCCATGCCCTCCAAATGGGCAAAAGGGGGAGAAGGCGTGGACCTGATTGCAACCGAGAACCCTTTCTCCCCCTCCCCCCGATATTGTGGCTGAGAGAAGATTGTGAGTGCGCCACTCGGCACAACCTAGCGAAGCCTGACAACGGGTACTGAAAACTTCGGCGGGACCAGCAATGAGCCAGTTAGGGACTTCTCCTCAGTGGTCGCCTCAAAACCGGCCATTGGTGGTCAGGTCAAAACCGGCCAATGGAGAGTGACCGGGACTGAGTTCTTGTACGCCGCCGATGGCCTTGAGTGCAAGTCCGTTTTTGCCCGCCAGCTGCCTGAACTGAAATTCAATACTTGTCTCCGAGCCGCCGACAGCCTCTGAAATGCAACCTCACCCTAGGGTATGGGCTTGTTCTCAGTGACTTCGATCAACCTTGCTGATATTGAAGGGCGCACGCCCGCGCTGTAAAAGGTTTCGCTCAAGTTATCCACGATGACCGTGGCCTGGGCTAGGTAGTAATGATACGCCTGCTTCCCAAATTGTTGTTCCGCGAAATCCTGATTACTGAATTTAATTTGCACCCTCGGCGGACTCGAAATTTCGTCGACCGGGCAACTCAAAAGAGGTACCAGGGAACGGCTCGCGTCGTCCAGGCTATCGATAAAATACCCGCTGCTTGACCGCATTGTCCCTTCCAGGGGTACCTTTCCGGTCAGGGTGAGCCGACCGGAGAACTCAATTCTGCCCACATTCCCTCCGAATCCGCCTGTTCCTGGGACCTTTCGCTCGATCGTCAGGCCCCCGAGTTTCTGACCTACGTGCAGTGCACTGAGCTGACGATCGAGTCTAGAAGCGTCATCCAGGAAGGAAAAACTCGACAAGATTCGGTTCAAGGTGGCGAGAGTGACAGCCGAAGGCGCCTTGCTCTTTCCGTATGGCCACGCCACAAACTCGATGGCAACTCCCTCGTGGTAGGCGTAATAGCCTCGCCTTCCGTCGGGCCAAGCGAGTGCAGTCCACTCCTGTCCTTTGATCACTTCGCTGCCGGTTACCCTCGCACCTTCGGAAACATAGAACTTGGGATCGCTCGTGGCAAGGAGCGGGTTGATCATGATTTGGCTGGGGCAAGGAAGCCGCGCTGTACACGCGTTGTCGGACG
>QHZM01000429.1 GCA_003224665.1 Acidobacteriota bacterium | reverse complement strand
ACGCTGCCATGAACCCGACCATGGCCCGGAAGATCTGTTCGTCAATGGCCTGAAAGATCACGTACCGGCCGCTGGTTTTTTTCATCTGGATTCTCCGCACTTGGCAAGCGACTGACCATGCTCAACCCGAAGACCCGGCCCAAGCTTCGGTTTTGTTCAGGTCGAGATTCAGGCGGCCCGCCGCTAGATGCCGCAAGGAGCGGCAGGCGCTCCTGAGTCCTTCTTCATTAATGGCACGGAGGATTCGGCCGTCCGCCAGGGTGCGTTCATCCACTTCAAGCCTGAGGTGGCGCGGCACAAACGGCTCGGGCTTCTGGTAGCGGAGGTTGAAGATGTCTCTGCGGTTCGAGCGCTGCAGGGCGAGGATGTCGCGAAACCCCTTGGTCGTGATCAGTCCAAGTCTTGCGCCTTTCCTTTCCAGGATCGTGTTGATGACGAGCATTTGGCCGTGGAGAAGCTGGCTGACCTTTGCCGCATCAATCTCGCTGAGCTTGAACTCTTCCCCAACGCACCGGCTCAGGTCATCCCGCGTCGTGCGACCCTTTGACCACGCCATTTCGCCGGTCTGTTCATCGACGGCGACGAAGTCCACAAACCCACCTCCAATATCAATGGCAACTCTTGACGGCATTGCGACTCCTCATCCGGCGCGGGCTGAACAAGTGAGACTCCTTCGGAACCCGTGGCAGTCAATCGGCCCGCTGTCCCGCGGTCTTTGCCATCTCACCGCCATCGTGGCGGCACTAAGACGAAACCTCCTTTCGTTGGTTGGAGCGAACCGAATCGACTGAGGGGTGGGGATAAGTGCTAGTCGAGGCCACGGAAGCATACCAGGCGGCTCATCCGCTGAAACCTCGGCGATGAAAGCGGAAGAAATATAATTTAGAGAACTCAGCGTAGGATAAACCTATAGCTTTATCCAGCACCATTCCTTCGAGTAGGGCACCCGGCTCATACGATAGCCGGACTTCACGCCAGTTACTACGGTGTCGCTCCAGTTGAAGCCGCATCCGTGTTCGGGATCGAACAGTCCGGGCTCCTCCGAGAAGCACATGTTGCGGCGCAGTACGGTGTAGTCGCCCAATGCCATGTAGGGCGCCTGATGACCTTCCACGCCCTCGCCGTGCGCCGGCCGGTGATAGATATACTTCTGGACTCCTTGTTCGACCTGGTAGTTATGAATCTTGTACGCCACGCTGGAACACGTGGCGCCGTCAACCTGTAACTCCACCTGCATGTCGCAGCACCGCTGGCTCACTTCCCACAGCTTCCGCATGTGTGGATCGAATTCGCCCGCCGCATCGGCGATGATGAACATACGGTAATTCTCCCCGCCATACCCTCCGATTTGCGCGCCTCCGGAAATCTGCAGGGCCATGTTGCGTCCGATCCGGTTGTAGTAGGGCTGGTTGGGATGCGGGTAGGCCGTCACCGGCCCGGCGCGAACCTCCAGCTCGATTCCGCTCTTCACTCCGTAGTGGGGCGCCCCGTTGGCCAGCTTCAGGTCGGAATAGAGCTGGTCATTGATCCAGAGCTCGGTGGCCATCTTCACTTCGTAATCCGTAATGTTGGTGCCATGCATCAGAATGTAGTCTCGGGCGAAGGCATGGGCACGATCGAAGTAAATGTACGCCCGTCGCCAGAGTGCCAGCTCCTCGGGAGTCTTGGCGATCCGCATGTCCATGAGCATATCGCTGACGTTGACCCATTCGATTCCCGGAAGAACGTCCTTGGCCTTCGCGCTTTCCGATGGATATAGTTCCCCGTCAACGCCGATCTTTATGCCCTCGATCCCACGCTTCTTGATCCCTTCCAGCATGAACTTGAAAAGGTCCACCGTCTTCCCCTGCACCACCTTACCTTCTTGCGGATAGGCTCCTTCGGCATGGAGAAAATCGAAGTACATCAGGCCATCGCCGAACCACCAGCCCTGCACCAGGTCGCGGTCGAGCGCCGGGTAAAAGAACCAAGGGTCCGCGTCCTTCTTGTTCATAAACGTTGCCTGCGGCCGTTCGGTCGTGGTGTGCCAGTATCCGGTCAGATAAGTTATGTTGAGGGGGTCGCGTACCAGAAAGGCATCGACGCCAAGCTTGGCCAGCTTCTCCTTGAATCGCCGAACCGTCTGTTTGTTCCATTCGAGCGGCAGCCGGTCGGCCGCGGACGGCTGGGGCGGGCCTTCTTCTCCCGAGGCCGGCTGTAAGAGCAACTTCTCGCTGGTGCCGATAGCTGCGTTTTTTACGACTTCGGTAAGCGAGGAATGCGACTGTTGCATTGCAGCCACCTTGTCCACGCGGGGCAAGAAACCGGCACCGAACAGAGCGAAACTCCCTCTCCCCAGGAGCTGTCGACGGCTAAGGTTTATCATCTGGCCTCCGAACGGCATCACATCTCGTACAGCTGATTTGATTCGCGCTTAAAGTCGTTCAAGTATTTTTTATCGAGGACAATTCCCACACTCGTACCAACCCGTCCGCTCTTTAGTACAGGGATGAATACCATATTGCATACATAATCCCAAAACGACTTCCTTCTCCAGGCGCTGAACGAGCTGCGCTACTCAAGCGCCCGGTGGCCGCCTTATGTGCCAGCTTGTGTAACGTTGAAAGAGCCAGGCAGCAGAAATCACGGCGTGATCGTCGAGCGCCCGACCGACAGAATGACGCGGCGGCGATGACATCGAAGCGGTCAAAGAGCTCGTCGATCCGTTTCTGCAAGAACGTGCGGACGCGTTGGACGTGCAGGTAATCCGAGGCTGCAATCTCCAGCCCGGCGTACCCCGCAACTTGGCCGACAGGATCAATGAGTTCCGCGGCGCGCCCGGACTCGACCAGAGACCGAAACGCTGAGGCTCCTTCGACCGTGACAGTGAGCAGAGCTGCTTCCTCGAAGGGACCGTCCGGCAACTTGGCGTCCGCGATTCTCTCCCCATGTTTTTCACGAACCGCAAGGGCTTCGTCGACCGCCGACGCCAGCCCAGGAGCCAGCTTCTTGTACAGGTCGATCATCCGGCCGATGCGAAGAGGCTTCGTCGGCGGTTCAGCTGATGGAGAGTAGTGGAAAGCGGCCTCGGAGGCTGGCAAGGAATCGTGATCCCTTGGATCGTGCCCTGCGATAACAGAAAGTACGAGCCCGCAATCGTCTGCGGTGCGCGCCATGGGCCCGATCTTGTCCATCGAATAGGCAATCGCCATGGAGCCGTACCGGCTGACGCGGCCCAAGCTGGGGCGCAGACCGCAGATGCCGCAATGCGCCGAAGGGCAGATGATCGAGCCTCGAGTGTCGGAACCCAGGGCGAAAGGGGCAAGAGCGGCCGCCACCACAGCGCCGGACCCGCTGGAAGAACCGCAGGTCCAGCACTCAGTGTTCCACGGATTCTTCGCCGGACCCGTGAGGGAGGCGTAACCACCCGAATAGCCCAAGCCGCCGACCAGTTCGATCATGGCTGCCTTCCCAATCAGAATCGCACCAGCCTGGGTCAGCCGCTCGATGACGGTCGCATTGTAGTCGAATACCTGCTTTGCAAATGGCCGGGCTCCCCAGGTTGTTGGGTAGCCTCTCACCGCGAGCAGATCTTTGGCCGCATACGGTATGCCGTGCAGCGGGCCTCGGTAGTGCCCGCGCGAGATCTCCCGCTCGGCAGCGCGCGCCTGTTCCAGCGCGAGATCGCGTGTCAAAGTGGCGTAGGCGTTGAGGGCGGGTCCAAGGCGCTCGCTGCGCTCCAGATAACTTTCGGTAAGTTCTACCGGGGAGAATGCTCGCTTTTGCAGGCTCTCGCCGAGTTCACGAATCCCCCAATAGAGAGTGTCTTCCTCCATCACGGCTTGTGGCTCCCTTCAATGGGGATGCCAGATCTGTCGCGCGTCTGCGGAGACACCCTGGAAGCGGTCGAAGCGCGGATTGGCCGGGGCGCGCGGTCCGGATAGAGCTTGAGGACATTCGCCGGCGAGTCCCAGTTCTCCAAAGGGAACGCTCGCACGGAGGCAAGCAA
>QHZM01000428.1 GCA_003224665.1 Acidobacteriota bacterium | reverse complement strand
AGCCCGCCAGGTGAATGGACCCGATGGTTAACTGCGAGCGGAGGAAAGTTGGTGACCTGGACCGGTAGCGAATATGCCCCACTCGATCGTGCCTTCGAAGCGCTCCGGAATGTATTTCATCGACGGGCAGGAAAGGGGAAAGCCAATTTGCCCGCTGCGTCCTCCCCCGGATCCCCGGGCTTAGTCCGGCGACGTTGGGCGAGGCTTTACGGAGCCTACCTTGCCGTTCGGCGGGTCGTGATCGGGATCTCTCGGGTGCTTGAGCCGCTGATCGATAAAATTCTCCCGCCCCACTGGGCCGCACACGGGCTTTTTGTATTTCGAAAGACATAGATGCGGATCCTCATTCTTAATCGTGCGGATGCCGGCTGCCCGCGGGCGGCTGGCGCGCCTGCTTGCAACCTTATGGTGGACTCTTCGCCTCGCGCGCAGGATCCACCCCGACGTGATCTACGGGACACATTGGCGGAACTGCGGGATAGCGCTGCGGCTGGCCGGAATGCTTGCGGGGATACCTTTTTTCCTCGCAGTTCATGGGAGCGAAGTCCTCGAGCTTCTGGGCCCCCGCAAGAAAGGCGCCCTCGTTCTTTTCCGCTGGGTCGCCGCCGGCTGCCGAGGATTTGTCGCCCTTGGCGGATACCAGCAGCAAATCCTCGAGAAACTCGGAATCGACCGGGCGAAGGTCTTTACGAGTCCCGAAGGAATGGACTTTTCAAGGCTGGCAAATATCAGCCAGAACGACGCGAGCGGCATTCGCGCCCGGCACAAGCTGGATGGCGCCCGAGTCATCTTGACCGTGGGGCGCTTGGTCGAGCGCAAAGGCCATGACAGAGTCATTCAGGCGCTCCCTAGGGTCTTGGCGGAAGTCCCGGACGCCGTCTATCTTGTTGTGGGCCGAGGCCCGGAAGAGGACCGCCTGAGGGCTCTCGCGTGCGCCAGCCGAGTTGAGGACTGCGTTGTGTTCTGCGGGTTCGTTCCTGAAACCGAGTTGATGGCCTACTACCTTGCCTGCGATGTGTTCGCCATGCCAAACCGCGAGGTCGGAGGCGACACGGAAGGGTTTGGAATTGTCTTCGTCGAGGCGGGCGCCTGCGGCAAGCCCGTGGTCGGAGGACGGTCGGGTGGGGCGGTCGAGGTTATTCGAGACGGCGTGACGGGTTTTCTGGTTGACCCCGAGGACGTCGAGGAGACGGCAAGAGCTTTAGTGCGGCTGCTGCGAGACCCGAAACTCGCGGCCGAATTCGGCCGCGCGGGGCGAGCACGAGTTGAACGCCAGTATTGCTATCAGCAAATTGCCGACAACATCAAGAGTTTCCTCCTCGGCCGGTCGTTGAGCGAGCTGAAGGTCCCGCCGGCTCTCAACCTGCCTTCGACAGACGGGCCAGGCGAGACAAGGGATCACGATGTTGCGATGTCCTGACGCGCCCGCGCACGAAGTCTGCTCCGGACAGGAGTCTTCACGAGCGGGCTCGACCAAGAGTTTGCCCCGAGTCTTTACCATTGTCCTCAACTGGAATGGATGGAAAGACTCGATTGAGTGCCTCGAATCGAATTACCGGTCGAGTTATCGGGAATTCGAAGTCGTCTTCGTCGATAACGCCTCGACCGACGGGTCGCTTGACGAAATCCGCCGCTGGGCTCGTGCCAAGAACGTGAGTTTGAAGACGGAGATCAGCCTGGCAGGCCGCGGGGCGGCAACCTGTCCAGCTTCGTCGTTTGAGCCGGGAGGCCTTACCGTAATCAAGACAAGTGAAAACCTAGGATTTTCGGGAGGGAATAACCGCGGCATTGAATACGCGCTGGCGCGCGGTGCGGACCTCATCTTCATGTTGAATAACGACATCGTCGTCGAGGAGCGGACACTCGAATCGCTGGTTCGAGCGATTCTATCACGTGACAATATGGGCGCAGTCTTTCCGCTCGTCCTGGGCCGGCGGGGTGAAGTCCAGGTGCCTGTGTACCTGCGCCCCCCTCAGACGTTTTGGGAAGTGCTGCTGGCTTCGAATTTGCCGGGGTCATTGTTGCCTCGCTACCGGTACCGGAATTATCTGAGACGAAGAAATCCCTATTCGGGCTACGTGTACGACCGGCTGATCGCCGTGCCCAATATCGCCATCGCGGCGGGCGCGCTCTTCCGGCGGGAGCTCTTTCAAGAGGTGGGTCTGCTGGACGAAAACCTGTTCATGTCTTACGAGGAGGATGTCCTGATGCAGAAGCTCCGCGGCACCCGCTGGGTGGTCTGCATGGAACCGCGCGCAAGGCTGGTGCATAAAGGCGGAGTCGATAGTTCGAAGCACCCTCCGGCGTTCCTCCACCGGAAGCGGGTCTGCGGCGAGATGTACTACCTGCGCCGTTACATGAAGCTGCCGTCGTGGCAGCGCGGCGTGGTCAAGCTTTTGCGCGTGGGCGAATACTTATACTTCTCCCTTACGAAGTCTCCCGACTACCGGACTTCTCTCCCCGAGTTTTCGAGGGAATATGTTTGGGGATAGACGGTGTGCGCGGCCCTGCCCAACGATGGCCTTGATGCTTTGAGTTTGAAACGAGGGGCTGGCTGCCGAAATGTCTTGCGCAAACGTCAAATTGAAGTCGGGGATTCCGAATCAAGCTATCGTCGATAAAGCCTGAGGCCTGGTAGCGCAGGGCGATTACTGTGAACTTCTCTGCGATAAGCAATAAGAACCTGGTGGGCC
>QHZM01000427.1 GCA_003224665.1 Acidobacteriota bacterium | reverse complement strand
TTTCGGCGTTGCACGGGGCAGGGCTGGCCGAACTGATGGACGAAGTGATCAAACGCCTGCCGGAAGGGCCCCAATATTTCCCAGCGGACGTTTATACTGACCAGCCGGAACGCTTCCTCGCGAGCGAAATCATCCGGGAAAAGATCATTTGCCATACCCGTCAGGAGTTGCCCTATGTCACCGCGGTGTTGATTGATCAGTTCGAGGAGACGGACACCCTCACTCGGATCTATGCCACTATTGTCGTGGAAAAAGAATCGCAGAAGCCGATCGTCATCGGGGCTGGCGGCCAAAGGATCAAGCGGGTCGGCACCGATGCACGCCGGGAACTCGAAAAGCTCTTTCCACCCAAAGTGTTTTTGGAGCTCTATGTCAAGGTCGAACCACACTGGCGCGACAACCGCGCCCTGGTCGCGGCACTCGACTATAGGGCAGAATAGAGCGGGGTTTTCGCACTCTCGCGCGCACGTGCGTCGCCCCGGGCGGAGGTTAAGAGTCCGGCACGGCAGGGTTTGCACTATCCAGTAAGAAATTCCTGCCCTCCTCGGTCCGTGGCATGCATCGCCGGCGAAAGACGAACGGCGTCCTGGAGGTCATGTTAGAATCCGCAGCCAACTGGCCCAGGCGAGGTTCAAGGTCAATGCCCAAAGCGTTCCGAGGATCTGTGATCGCCGCGACCGTTGTCCTGGCTTTTGCATGGCTTTCACTCGCCCAGCTTCTGCCCGAGAAAGCGGCCAAGCCTCCTAAGCCATCGCCGGGTAAAACGAGAGCCCAAGCGCCGCCCCCTGAAATAAAAATTGAAGAGCCGGAGGTCGTGCTCATCAAAGCCGGTGAATTCCGAATGGGGTCGAATAGCGGAGCAGAGGACGAAAAGCCCGTACACAAAGTCATTGTTTCGGACTTCTACATTGCAAAGTACGTTGTGGACAATGCCGAGTACAGGCGCTTCATGGACGCCACCGGACATCGCGCGCCCGCGCCGAAGGGTGAAGGCTGGTCGTTTTGGAGCGGGCGGAGCTTTCCAGGGGAAATTGCGCAGCAACCCGTCGTCAACGTGAGCTGGGACGACGCTGTAGCGTACTGCCGGTGGCTAAGCCAGGCAACGGGCAAACTCTACCGATTACCGACGGAAGCCGAATGGGAGAAGGCGGCCCGGGGCGGTCTGGACCAGAAAAAGTACCCTTGGGGTGACGACCCCCCAGACGCGCACAAGGCCTGGTTTGGCCAAAAATTGTCTAGCCGCCCTGTGCTGAAGAACAAGGACCACGGCGTTGCAAACGCCTACGGGCTGTACGGCGTGGCAGGCAACGTCAACCAATGGGTGGCGGACTTATATAACGGCCGCTATTATGGGCGTTCTTCGCCGCGCGACCCTCAGGGACCTTTCGGTGGAGTTGACCGGGCTGTGCGATGCGGCGGGCTGTTTGATGACGCGACCCGCATTCGCTGCGCTTCCCGCAGCTTCAAGCCTCCGACTGACCGTTTCGTCGACGTCGGGTTCCGAGTAGCGCGCCAGTAGTGGAACCAAGACCCGAAGAGGCGTGCAGCGGCAATCAGCGTCATCGCGCGGCCGGGGCGGGCTCCTTACTAAGGGGACATCGCGCAACGGAAGCCGATCTCTTCCGAGCGGGCTGAGGCGAGATCCAGATTTCGCGCTGTAGTGGTGACGTGGTCCTTGTCGGACTTGAACGACCCGCCTCGAATTGCCCTGGCGGTGATGGGGACTTGGAAGCCCAGGCGGCCGTTTGGATAAGGTCTATAGGCATCCTGACACCATTGCCATACATTCCCTGACATATCGAGGATGCCGAAAGGCGTCGCGGCAGCGCGGTGGCTGCCGATGGGTTCGGGATGGTCGAGTCCGGTCTCTTCGCTATTTGTCAGGGTGGGATCGAACTGGTTGCCCCAAGGGTAGATTCTGCCGTCGTTGCCACGCGCCGCGAATTCCCATTCAGCCTCAGTCGGCAACCTTTTGCCCTTCCACTTCGCATAGGCCCCCGCATCGTCCCATGTGACTCCCGTCACGGGCCACAAAGTCTGCTCGCCGGGGCCACGGTGACGTAGTGAGCGGGGCGTTCTGCTCGGTCCGGCGAGTTCTCTCGTCCCATCATGAATGTCCCGCCTGGGATGTAGACCATGCCGACGGACGGCGTTTTTCCCGGGTGCCGGAGACCAACGAGTATGGCCAGCAGGACCACAAGAGCAAGGACTCCGCCCCCGACCCCCAGCCAGAGGATTGGCATCCGCTTCTTCGGGCGGGGAGGCGGGACAGAGGGCCGGCGTGTCGGGGTCGTGGTCGGAGGTCGAGGCGGTAGAACAGGGGTTCGACGCACTGCCGGGGGAGGCGTGGGAGTGATCGAGGGCAACGGTTCCGCGGCCGGTTCTGTCTCCTCTTTGGTCAACGGCGGCACGGGTGTTTCTGTCTCGACGCCGCTGACCACTGCGAACGGTGACGGGGCCATTCGTTCGTCTTCCACGCCTGGCTCTTTGGCGAGCCCGCGCGGCGGCGTTGGCGTGGCACCATATCCGACATCAGGCTCAGCCTCGGCGGACACGCCTGACAACGGACCGGTATCAGGTTCCGGCGTGACCGCTTCAGGGTCCACGACACTGATTGAAGGGCTCCGTTCGGGGGCTCGTTTTCGCTCCGCAGCCTGCACGGCTTTGACAAAGTCCGCAGCGAACTCCACGGCAGTCTGGTACCTCAGGTCCCGGTCCTTCAGGATCGCCTTCATCACCACTTCTTCGACTTCGGGCGGAACGCTGAGGCCCGGGTTCACGAACCGGAAAGCCGGAGGTTCTTCGAGCATGTGTTTCCGGATGTACCCCAAAGGCGTGTCGGAGTAAAAGGGAACGCGGCCGGTCAGCATTTCGTAGAGGACAATCCCCAACGAATAAACGTCGGAGCGGGCGTCGAGTTCCTCGCTGCTCATGCCGGAGGCCTGTTCGGAGGACATGTAGGCGGGTGTGCCGAGCAGGACGCCGGTCATCGTGACCGTGCTCGAATCGAGTAGCTTGGCGATGCCGAAGTCCACGACCTTGACGATCAGCTCGCCTTCGTCGCCCCGGGTCAGAAAGATGTTGTCGGGCTTGAGGTCGCGGTGGATGATGCCGAGCTTGTGGGCGGCATGGAGTCCGCGCGCCACCTGCTGGAGAATCTCCGCGCATTCCCAGACGGGCATCGCGCCGCGCGATTGAAGGGCCTGGCGAAGCGTCTCGCCTTCGAGGTACTCCATGCCGATGTAAGGCGTACCGTCATCGGCCTGGCCGGACTCGTAAATCGTCACGACGTTCGGATGTCGAATGCGCCCCGTTGAAGCCGCTTCGTTCCCGAAGCGCATGAGGAATTCCGGATCGTCGAGCAGCTTGCGCAGGAGGACCTTCAGAGCCACCAGCCGGTTTCCGACTGCGATCTGCTCAGCCAGAAAAACGCTCCCCATCCCGCCGGCGCCCAACTCCCGGATGATGCGATAGCGGCGCGCCAGACCTGCCGCAAGCTCGGGCCCCATCGATTTAGGAGGGGCGGGGAGGAAGGTGCCGTCGCGCGGGCAGAACTCCGTCTCGTCGGGGTAGCTTCGCTGGCATGTGGGGCAAATGCGCATCGCCTGCCCTAATGACCATGAATATACTACAGCGGGTCAAAATCAGAGAATGCCTTTTACGGAAACACGCCTGGAGGGCGGAGAGGCCAGCGGCTGTCAAGGAGTTTTCCAAAGGGCACTACTCGCTGAGGGTAATGCCGAGAGACTTCATTTTCCGGTAGAGGTGGCTTCGCTCCAGCCCCAATACCTCGGCGGTGCGGCTCACGTTTCCGTGGTTTTCCTGGAGCTTCCGCAAAATGTAATCGCGCTCGTAAGCGGCGCGCGCTTCCTGCAGGCTGGAAAATCCGCTCGTCCCGGGCCGGGGGGGGCCGGACCGCCCGGGGTCCCGGTAGAGGTTCGGCGGTAAGTGTCGCCGCTCAATCCGCTCGCCCGGCACCATAATGACCATTCGCTCCACCAGGTTCTTCAGTTCACGCACGTTGCCCGGCCAGCGGTAATGGAGAATGGTCTCGAGGGCCGATTCCGAGAAGTGCTTGGGCCGCCGCCCGTAGGCCCGCGCAAATTCACCGAGAAAATAGTTGGCGAGCGCGGGAATGTCCTCGGGATGCTCGCGGAGCGGGGGAACGTAAAAGGGGATGACGTTGAGCCGGTAAAACAAGTCCTCGCGGAAGTTGCCCTTCTGGATCTCCTCCTCCAGGTTCTTGTTCGTCGCGGCGATGACGCGCACGTCCACCGTCAGGTTGTTGCCGGAGCCGATGGGCGTGAAGCGCTGCTCCTCGATCACGCGCAGGACCTTGGACTGCGTGCGCAGGCTCATGTCACCGACTTCGTCGAGAAATAGAGTGCCGGTGTCTGCCTGGGCGAACTTGCCCACCTTGTCTTCCACGGCTCCGGTAAACGAGCCCTTCACATGACCGAAGAGTTCGCTCTCGATCAGTTCTTCGGGGATGGCGGCGCAGTTGACCTCGACAAAAAGCTGCTGAGCTCTCGGGCTCAGGTTGTGGAGCGCCCGGGCTACGAGCTCCTTGCCCGTGCCGCTTTCGCCATAGACCAGGACGCGCCCGCTCGTCGGCGCCGCGAGCCCCAGTTGCTGTCGTAACGCTTTCATCGGCACGCTGTCGCCGATGATGCGCTGCTGGCCTTCGAGCTGGTCGCGGAGCAGGCGGTTCTGGGCCGTCAATTTAAGCTGCTCGACCGCGTGGCGGAGGGTCAACAGGGTCGAGTGTCCTTACCCCGTCGATCCCGGGCAGCCAGATATCGAGCAGGACCAGGTCGAAGCGCTTTTTCCCGAGCTTCTCGAGGCACGCCTCCCCCGTTTCGACCGCGTCCACGCGATAGCCTTCGTCCTGGAGGACGCTCGCCAGCGACTCGCGAATCCCCGGCTCGTCGTCCACCACGAGAACCGAATAGTTTTTCATACGAAAAGGCTGCGGAAGACACGGCGACGGCGTCCGGTCCCACCCGTCACGTTTCAACACTCGCAGCCACAGGGCGCTCGACGGGCAGCTCGATGATGAATTTCGTACCCGTCGGCCGGTTTTCCTCGACGCGGATTCCGCCGTGATGCTCCGTCACGATCCTGCTGACGATGGCGAGGCCCAGGCCAGTCCCCCGGGCTTTCGTCGAAAAATACGGCAAGAAGAGTTTTTCTTTCGCTTCCTCGGGAATTCCGGGACCACTGTCGGCCACGACCACCTCGATGACTTCGCGCTCGGGATCAAATTGGGTGCTCACCCAGATCTCTTTCGGGACCGATTGTTCGACCGCCTCCGCAGCATTGTCAATCAGATTCACCACGGCGCGTTTCATCTGGTCAGGATCGGCTTGCACGGGCGGGAGGTCGAAGGCCAGGTCGCGGTGGACTTCAATTCCTTCGAGCCGCCCATCGAAGACAATCAAGGCCTTCTCAACGATAAAATTGAGGTTGGAGAGGACGGGCTTTGAGGAAGGAAAACGGGCAAAGTCCGAGAACTCATCCACCAACGTCTTGAGCGTCGCCACTTCCCGGGCGATCAAGGAAGCGCTTTGCGCCACGGTGCCCAGCCATTCCAGGCTATGGGACCGTGTCGCCTCGCGCTCGGCCAGGCGCAGAATGCGCTCACTCGAAAGCTGGATGGGCGTGAGCGGGTTCTTGATTTCGTGGCAAATCCGCTGGGCCACCTCCTGCCAGGCCGCGGCTTTCTGCGCGCGCAACAGTTCCGAGAGGTCCTCCAGCACCATGACGGACCCCACCATGAGGTGATTCGAGCGGATGGAGGAAAGGGTGACGGCCACCGCGGCGCGGCGCGTCCCCAGGTCCAGGTCCATCTGCCGGGTCACGACTCCCTGGCGCTCGGCGCGGCGAAACAATCGCGCGATCTCTCGCGCGTCTTCGGCAGAAAACAGGTCGGTCAGCGATCGCGCGGACTCAACGTCCTTGCGGCCAAATATACGCTCCACGGTGGCGTTGATTTGAGTGACCTGCTTTTTCGCGTCAAAGAATATAACTCCGGTCGGGATGTTTTGAAGGATTGCCTCCATGGTGTTCCCGCGCTTTTCGAGCTCCCGGTTCGCGCCTTGCAAAGCCTGGGCGGCCTGCTCGATGGCGCGACGGTTTTCAAGCAGCTGGCGGGTCATCTCGTTAAAGGAATGGATCAGGCTGCCGAGCTCAACATCCGCCCGGGCGGAGACCCGGAACTCGAGGTTTCCTTTGGAGACTTCGTGGGTCGCCTCGATCAAGGCCTGAATAGGGACGGTGACCCGCTTGGAGAGGAACAGGGAAAGCCACGTGGCGACGAAAAGAATCAAGAGCGTCAGAAGCGCGAGCACGGAAAAATAAGTCCGCTTGACAGCCCGCCGTTCCCGGCTCAAATGATCGTACTTCTCGGACTCGCGCTGGATCTCTGCAGCCATCTGCTCGATGCCCGGAGGCAGGCTCGTGATGCTCACGACGCTACCGGCGTTTCGGGCCCGAGGGCCAGCGAGGGCCCGCGCGGCCAAAATAAAACTTGAATCAGCTGCGTGAAGAAAAAGAGGACCTCGAGCGAGGATCTCCTGTCCGCTCGCAAGGTCCGGGAGAGCCGCGGCGATTACATCAACCCCGGGAAACGGGTCTCCCACTCGCGCCAGGAGCCGGCCATGCGCGTCGAAGCATGCCGCGGAGGCGAGATCGAGGTCCGAAATCTGGCGGGCCAGACGGCTCTCAATTGACGGGATGTCGCGACGCGCCATGTCCCGGGCCAAGCCCTTGTCTTCGGAAATCTGGCTTGCGCCGCGGAGCGCGCT
>QHZM01000426.1 GCA_003224665.1 Acidobacteriota bacterium | reverse complement strand
CGCCACCCAGCAGTGCAGGAGGTCGCGATTGTCGGTTGGCCGGACGAGCGTTGGGGTGAGGTCCCGCATGCCTTCGTGGTCAAGAAACCGGGCGAATCCATCACAGAATCCGATCTGCGGGAGTTCGCTCGCGCCCACCTGGCCCACTTTAAGGTCCCCAGCCATTTCACGTTTCTATTCGAGCTTCCCAAGACAGCCACAGGAAAGATCCAGAAGTACGTTTTGCGCGAACGACGTTCGGCCGTCAGCCAGCAATAAACGCGTAGACCTGCTTCAGATGATGTTCAGCCCTTTGTCGGTGTGCTGGATGAGCTCGAACGGTTGGCGGGTGTGCTTCTCAGCGGGTAGCCCACACTTGTTTTGTAAGTCTGCGGCAATTGGCTGAAGGACGGTTCAAAAGCCGAGGGGTTCAAAAACAACTCCGCTCGACCTTGCTGAAAGCCGGGGAGTGTCGCCACGGAATGCGTTTTCCTCGCCGTGGATTGTTTGCGGTGTCCGCGAAGAGCCCGCGCCAGAAAGCATTTACCGTCGCTACCCGTAACGATCCTGGCGTCGTGCGGAGGGACCACCAGCCGAGGCGTCTGGAATAGCCGCAAGGCTCGACGGCAAACCTTGCGCTACAATCCCAGACGCCATGCTGAACATCCGCTATGCCGTCGCGAGCGATGTCCCGCTGATCGTCCAATTCATTCGTGAGCTCGCCGAATATGAGCGCGCTCCGGAGCAGGCGGTCGCGGCGGAGGCTGACCTCGTGCGAGACGGTTTTTCCTCGAACCCGAGGTTTCGCGTGCTCATCGCCGAGTGGGAGCGCCAGCCGGCAGGATACGCGGTTTTCTTCCATCACTACTCCACGTGGCGCGGGCAGCCGACGTTATTTCTCGAGGACCTGTTCGTGCGGCCTGAATTTCGCGGGCGGGGCATCGGCAAGGCGATGCTGGCCCATCTTGCAAGGCTCGCCGTTGAGGAAGGGTGTGGCCGTTTCGAATGGCAAGTGCTTGACTGGAACACTGCGGCGATTGAGTTCTACAAATCGCTTGGCGCGATCGTCCTCGAAAAGTGGCTGGCCATGCGCCTGACCGGCGAGCCGCTCGAGAAACTGGCGGCGCAGGCCGGACTCAAAACCAGTCCCGAGTGAACTCGCGCGCGCAGCGGGACACGCCTGGGCGCCCCCAAAAGCCCGCGTCCTGCCTCAGCGGGTAGCGCCCGCCGTGCCCAGGTCAGGGTTAGAGCGCCCGGTCAGTTTCAAAGCCATGCCGACGGATCACTCAGTCTTGGGGAGTCGAACATCCGCTGGCTTTCTCGTCGCGCTCGTCCTGAGCCTGACGTTTGTCGCCTACAGCGGGGTGATCCGGTACGAGTTTGTTTTAGACGACACGGCTCTCATCGTCGAAAATCCCGCTGTCCACTCCTGGCAGTTCCTGCCGCGTTATTTCACACGAAGTCTGTGGGGTTTCGAAAACCCGAACCTGCCCGGAAACTACTACCGGCCGGTCTTTTACTTTTGGCTCCGCCTCAACCACATGCTCTTCGGCTTGAACCCGGCCGGCTGGCACCTGACCACTCTGGGAATGCACCTCGTGGTCACGCTGCTCGTGTACTTGCTTGCCGCTCGGGTCTTGCGGGAGCGTCTGGCCGCGATTTTCGCCGCCGCGATATTTGGGCTTCACCCGATTCACATCGAAGCTGTCGCCTGGGTCTGTGGCGTGACGGATCCCCTGGAGGCGGCGCTTTTCCTCGGCTCGCTCCTTTGCTTTCTCAAGAGTCGCGACCGGGAGCTTCGCAGCAGGGCATGGATGGCCGCCTCGCTCGTGCTGTACGGTTTCGCAATCCTAGCGAAGGAATCCGCTGCGGTGCTGCCCTTGATTATCGTCGCGTATAAGTGGCTTTACGGGTGCCCGGGCGAAGGGGACCCGGGAGCACGGCCTCATGGAGGGCGAATCGTGAGGGCTTTCCGGACGGCAGTCCCGTATCTTGGGCTCACCGCGATTTACGTCCTGATGCGGGTGAGAGTGGTCAAGGGGCTGACCCATACCATGACGGAGATGCCCCTCACGACGGTCTTCTTCACGGCGCCATCGGTGCTCTGGTTTTACGTCAAGCACATGGTTTGGCCTTTTGGGCTGAGTGCTTTTTATGACCCTCCTTATGTGATCCGAATCGATGTGTCCAATTTCGCTGTGCCTGCTACAGCCCTGGCCATCCTCGTAGGAGGCCTCGGGTGGTGGGCGCGACGAAACCGCGAAGCGGCGTTCGCCGCGCTGTTGCTGGCGGCCCCGGTCCTTCCTTTATTGAATTTCAGGGTTTTTCTCGAGGGCGAGATTGCTCATGACCGGTACATGTACCTGCCTTCGGTCGGCTTCGCGATTCTGTGCGCCCTTGGCTGGCGCCGCCTGAAGTTCGGTAGCCTCAGAATATTCGGGCAACCCGGGATTCAAGTCCTGCTGACCGTGATGATAGGCGGCGTGCTGGGCGTTGCTACAGCGTATCAAAGCGTTTATTGGGCAGACAATCTCGTGCTCTACAGCCACGGCCTGAAAGTTGCTCCGAACAACGCCCTCGCCAAGATCAACCTGGCCAACCTGGCCGTGAAGCGCGGATATCCTGAACGCGCAGGAGTTTTTGGCCCTGGGAATCATTCGGGCCGAGAGAGGGCGACCCGACCAGGGCGAAAGGGATATCCGCCGGGCGATCGAGCTTGCCCCGGACGGCGCAAACAACCATTACGCACTCGGCCTCGTACTAAAGGCCCGGGGCGACCTGGCTGGCGCCCTCAGTGAGTTCAAGGCTGAACTTGCCAACAATCCGGAGCAGTCGGCCGCGCGGGAACAGGTTGCGGAAATTGAAGCGCGGATTTACTCGACCGAACCTCAAAATCCACGAGATCACCAGGTGCCATTGGACAAATTTTCACCCGGTCAACACTGAGGGGATCGGTTGCGAGGATTTAACGAGTCGCCAGGTTTCATGTTTCACTTGATTTGTGCTTCGAGATTAAGTAGTTTGACCCGATACTGTTAAAGCCCTGAGGGTCGAAAAGCCCTGTCCGTCGAGGATTCCGTGGTCATCACTGAGCGCAAGATCGGAAACGCTACGGTCCTTGACCTCGAAGGGCCTCTCAAGTTGGGTGCGCCGGTGGTTTCGCTTCGCGACCGCGTCCAGGTGCTCCTGGGAGCAGGCGCCAAGAACCTGGCCTTTAACCTTAGCGGTATACCGGACGTGGACAGCTCCGGTATCGGCGCGCTGCTGCACGCTTATACGCTCATCCAGGAAGCTGGGGGCAAGTGCAAGTTTTTCGCAGCCCCCAAGAGGGTTCTCCAGGTCCTGAAGATGGTCCGCCTGGACAAAGTCTTCGACTTGTCTGAAGACGAAGCGTCCTCTCTGGCCGGCTTTTAGGGCTTCGCAAAGAACCCCGGA
>QHZM01000425.1 GCA_003224665.1 Acidobacteriota bacterium | reverse complement strand
TCCGGGGGCCAGGCTCAGGTAATTGGGATATGACCTTGTTCAAACGGTTCCCGCTGGGTGAACGCCGACGCATCGAGTTCCGCGTCGCGGCGTTTGATGTCTTCAACTACTCGCATTTCGACAACCCACAGACCAGCGCCAGCTTCGACTGGGTCCTGCCCCCCAGGGCGACCGCGTTCCGACAGGGACGCGCCGAACTGGCGAACAGGGATAGTTTTGGTAGGATCACCAACAAGCACGGGCATCGCGAGATGGAGGTTGCCCTCAAGATCTACTTCTAGGTTGTCGGACGGCTTCAACTATCCCCAAAACACCGAGGGGCGGGTTGTTACCCGCCCCTTAATTTTTGTGTGATCGCCTTTGCTCCTCCCATCCTGAGGGCTACTCGACAAGTTTGGGCCGCAGCGCTTGTGACGATCCACAGCCCTTTAGCAAGCCCGCGAGCAAACTGCATCAGGTATTGACCGGTTTCATGCCGCGAAATGTAAGTTGCGATCAAGCTCTACTTCTGACGCGTCGCACCTGGTTAAAATTCTTCCTCCGCAGGGGCGGGTCTTGGACGCGCCCCAATTTTTTTGGAGAACGCTCCAGGTCTCCACGTGACCGACCGGGATTGTTCGCGAACCGCCGATACTTCAGGTAAAATGCGGACATGAAGAGCAAGGACTTTGGCCTTGCGCTCCTCTACGTCGTGTGCGCGGCCACGGCGCGCCCCCAGAGGAAGGAGGAGCCTTGCCAGGCCGCTAATCGGCTGCTCGCGCAGGGCCAATTCGAGGCGGCTCGCGATAAATATCAGACCTGCGTGAAAGAGGGTACGCCGAAGTTCGAAAATCTTTCGAACCTGGGGATGGTCGATGCCCAACTGGGCCAGTTCAGGGAAGCCATTTCCGCATATCGGCAGGCTCTAGCCCTGAGCCCGGACAACCCACAGTTACATATGAACCTGGGCCTTGCATTTCTCAAGACCAGCCGTTTCGATGAAGCGGCACGCGAGTTTTCCCGGACCCTGGTCGTGGACCCCGAAAACGAAAAGGCCTTGGAGCTGCTGGCTTTCTGCCACTATCAACTGAAAGACTACGAGCTCACAGCTTTGGAGGTGGCGCGCGTCCACAACCTGAAGCCCGGGGAGGCTTCTGCGGCTTTCCTCCTGGGTTCGGCCTATCTGAAGCTCCGCATGTACGACAAAGCGATCCCTCTCATTGACCAGGCATTGCGGACGACCGGGTCGGCGGAAACTCACGCCATCCTGGGAGAAGCCTATCTGGGCGTCAAAGCCTACAAACGAGCCCAGGCCGAATTCACCAAGGCCCTCGACCTCACGCCTCGAATGCCCGGGTTGCACGCGGGGCTCGGTACGGCGTATTCCGGACTCGGGAATACTGACCAGGCAATCGCCGAGTACGAGAAGGAACTGGCCACGGAACCTAGCAGCTTTGAAGCTAATTACTACCTTGGCCGTTTGAAGCGTCTCAGCGGCGACCTCGAAGCAGCCAAGAAATACCTCGAAAAGGCCGAACAGGTCCGGCCCGAGGATCCCTCTATCGTGTTTGAAAAAGCCGTCTTCGCGTTTCAGTCCAAGGATTACCCGAAAGCCGAGGCCCTCCTGCAGCAGGTCTTGGGAACATACCCGAACTACTCAGAAGCCCACGTGCTCCTCTCGCAGGTCTATTTCAGGACCAACCGGCCCGAACAGGGCCAGCGAGAGAAGGCAATGGTGAACGCCCTCGGGAAGGAAGCCCAAGCCCGCCAGTCCTCTGCCGGGAAAGACGGTCAAGGTTACGGAGGCAATTCGCCGGACGATGTTGTCCAGCGCTGAGACCAACCCGCAGGAAGTCACCACGCCTCCGATGGCAGCAGGTGTTAATTTCGAGAGCATGAAGTGCAGGCGGTTTGCCGCAAAGCGAACGCCGGGGAGGCTGGCGTTCGTGTGCTTGTTCCCGGGAGTCTTGTTCCTCCCTCCGTCATTCTGCCGGGGCACGGCACATCCTTCGGATGAACAGCAAGGAAAACTGCTGGCCTTCGCAGAAGCGTCAATGCGAGCCGGCAAATTCGATGAAGCGGCGGAGGCTTACCAGAAGCTGCTCGAAGCACAGCCTAACTCGGCACAGCTCTGGAGCAACCTCGGCGTCGCCTACGTGGTTGCCGGGGACTGCCGGAAGGGCCTGCCGGCCCTGGAGCGCGCAATTTCGCTCAATGCCGGGCTGTTTTCTCCCTGGTACTTCACAGGGTTTTGTGAGCTCCAGTTCCACCACGACGAGCGTGCTCTGAAGCGCCTCGCGCGGGCTTCGAGTTTGAACCCGCACGATGCGAACGCGTGGTACCTTCGGGCGCAAGCCGCCGCAAACCTCGGACGGTTGGGGCCTGCTTTTCGAGCCATTTTGACGGCCCTGGCCCTCGACCCGGCGAAACCCGAAGGCTATTACCGGGCAGGTAAAACCGCGCTGAGCCTTGCAGGCAATTGTTACGCGCGAGTCCAAGCCGCTCCCGGGACATCACCCTACCCCTATCGCCTTGAAGGCGAGCGCGACGCTGCTCAGGGGGTCTGGGACCTTGCGGTCAGCAACTACCAGAAAGCAGTCGAGCTCCAACCGCTGGATGCCGGCGTCCGGTTTGCCCTGGGTACGGCATACCTTGAAAGCGGGAAAGATCCTCAGGCCGA
>QHZM01000424.1 GCA_003224665.1 Acidobacteriota bacterium | reverse complement strand
AGGCGTCTTCTTCGGGCGGGATGGTATAGGTCTCGGGGAACTTCAGCCCGGGATGCGCTTCGACAAGCAAGCTCTGGATGGCTCGCTCGAAGTCGCTGTCCGCGCCTTCCCCGGGCCTGTTGAAGCGGACGAATCCCTTAGCATCAATCACGAAGCGGTTGGGCCAGGTGGAGTTGCGATACGAATTCCATATCTTGAACTGGCTGTCCACAACGACGGGATAGGGGAGGCCGAAGCGCTTGACGGCCGCCTGAACGTTCGACCCCGGATACGCGATGTCAAACTCGGGATCGTGCACGCCGATGATTTCGAACCCGTACTTGCGGTAGCGTTCGTACCACTTTTTGTTCTGGGCGAAAGTCCGGATGCAGTTGATGCAGGTATATTCCCAGAAATCAATCAGGACCACTTTGCCGCGAAGGCCGGTCATGGTCAAAGGCGGAGAGTTGATCCACGCGATAGCAGGGGCGCTCGGAATGGCGGTTTCGGGCATCGGGGAGGGATTGCCGATTCCTCCGGCGCGACCGGCTTCCGGGCCCACAGTCCCCGGTGAAACAACCGGGCCTCCCGGCCGGTAGAAATCCAGTTCGGCCGACGGGAATTCCGGCGCCTTGAAATGCACGACACTGAGCGAGGTCCCTTGCGGCGGCCCCGCAGCCCGGCTGGGCGCGCTGAGTGAAGCTGCCAGCAAGGTGAGCCCAAGATTCTTGCGCAGTAAGCCTTTCAAGTCCGCCTCTCTTCTCGTTTGATGAATTCACCGCGCTTCACGATTCCCGACCGACACCTTGTATTACGCGGCTCAAGTGATTATAAACGAGGGCGCAGGGGGATACTCATCCCAACGCGGATAGCCCGCGAGCGGGGTTCGCATGGCACGCGCGTTGAGGCACTTCGAAGCCATCGGGCTCAGGCGGCGGACTTCGACCCGGGCGTCCCCAGGAACTCATTTTACCCAACAGAAGGAAAGGAGAATCCAATGAGCGAGGAGATCACTCGACGCGATTTTATGAAGCGCGCCGCCGTTTCGACCGCGACGACCGGTCTGGCGATTCGCGGACTTTCGGCGAAGGGCGTGGGCGCCAACGACAAAATAGTTGTGGGCGTCATCGGCACGGGCCGGATGGGCCTTTCAAACCTGGAAGACTTCGCCAAACAACCTGACGTCGAGATCGCGGCGGTCTGCGACGTCTACCAGCCGAACCTCGAAAAGGGGCTCAAGGCTACGGACGGCAAGGCGAAGACCTACAAGGACTTTCGGGAAGTCCTCGACCGAAAGGACATCAACGTGGCGATAGTTGCGACGCCGGACCATTGGCACGCCCTCCACACGATCCTGGCCTGTCAGGCCGGAAAAGATGTTTACGTCGAGAAGCCCATTTCGACCACGCTCGAGGAAGGCAGGCGGATGGTCGAAGCAGCCCGAAAATATAACCACGTCGTGCAGGTAGGGACGCAGCAACGCTCCGGAATACACTTTCAGAAGGCGGTCCAGCTTGTGCAGGACGGGTTCATCGGCAAAGTCAGCTTCGTTCGCACATGGAATTACGGCAACGAATATCCCGAGGGCATCGGCAACCCGACGGACTCGGGTCCACCGTCCGACCTCGACTGGGACTTGTGGCTGGGCCCGGCTCCCAAAGTGGCGTTTAACTTAAACCGCTTCGGCGTCGGCGATCGCTGGTCCACGTTCCGCTATTTCTGGGACTACGCGGGCGGCTACATGACGGACTGGGGAGTGCACCTGCTCGACATCGTGCAGTGGGCCATGAAAGTTGACGGCCCGCACGCTGTTTCAACGTTTGGCGGAAAGTTCTACCTCCAAGATAACGCGGAGACGCCGGACACTCTGCAAGTCACCTTCGAATACCCCGGGTTCATTTGCACCTACGAAAACCGATGGGCGAACGCGAACTCGATGTACGCAAAGGGCTACGGAATCGAGTTCCACGGGACCGAAGGGACGCTCTTCGTTGACCGCAGCGGCTTCGAACTCCATCCCGAAAAACGGAAGGTCAAGAGCAAGACCGTGGACCGGACGGCCACGATGCAGATGGCGGAAGTGAACGATTCACATTTCGACCACGTCCGCAATTTCCTCGATTGCGTCAAGTCCCGGCAGCGGCCGATCAGCGACATCGAGATCGGCCACCGCTCGACCAGCACCTGCCTGCTCGGCAATGTTGCCTACCGGACCAAGGAGCGAATCACTTGGGATGTGGCGAGCCAGCGGCTGGTCCAGGGCGGGCAGGACGCGAAGAAGCTCTTGAGCCGGGACTATCGTCCGCCCTGGAGGCTCATGGTGTAAGCCTGGCCCGTTGCGAGCGACTTCGGTCAGGGCAGCGGGGTGACGTAGAGGGCAGTTGAATCTGTCCCTGGCGCCCCGGTGGGAGCGACAAAAGCGACCGTGTGTTGGGAGTCGCCCGCCAGGGAGAGAATTCCCCTGCCCCGGGCGCCCACCACGAGAGCCAGGAACTCCTCGGGCGAGGTGAGTCGTGTCAGCAAGCCGTCGCAGAGGCAGTAAAGCGCCAAGTCGCCCTCCTGCCCTACCGTTGTGCCTGCGATAATAATGTTTCCTCGCTCCCCGCCTGTCTGCCCGAGGACTTCCGCCAAGGGCCTGAGGGGCGCGCCCGGCTGCTGCTTCGCCATGACGGGCTGGGTAGGGTCGCCGACCAGTAGCACCGTCTGGAAGTTATTTCCTTCCAGCGAAACCAGGACCATTCGCAC
>QHZM01000423.1 GCA_003224665.1 Acidobacteriota bacterium | reverse complement strand
CATGACCGCTCGCACCGGAGTCTATAGGGTCCGGCTGAAGATTCCGGGCGTCCGGCCGTGAGCGCTTGACCCCGGCGGCGCGCTTTCATTCAATGCCCTGGAGGAGTCACCGCCCCGGCCGCGCTAATCCTCAAGACTCGCGCCTGATATAATGCGGCCGAGGAAGGCGAGCGGGTCGAATGGATGAGCTGATCGAGAAGTACGTCCGGTATCTCCGGTCCGAGCGGAACGCCTCGCCCCACACCATCCGCAATTACCGCAGCGACCTCGTCCAGTTTCGCAACTTCCTCGCTCAAGGCCGGCCGGGCGCCCGCATCGACGTTAAAAAAATCGATGGCCTGAAGATACGCGGCTACCTCGCACATCTTTTCGATAAAGAAAGGAAAAAGACTTCGATTGCCCGGAAGCTCGCAGCGGTGAGGGCCTTTTTCAAATTCTTGACCGGGGAGCGAGCCCTTTCCCAAAACCCCGCCGCCACGGTTTCAACTCCCAAGCTCTCGCGCACGCTGCCCAGAATAATGACCGAGGAGGAAACGAACGACTTCCTCGACCGGATCGCGCAAGCCGTCCAGAACGGCGAGCCCATGCTCCGGCGCGACCGCGCCATCCTGGAGCTGCTCTATGCCTCGGGCCTGCGTGTGAGCGAGCTGGTGGGGCTCGACCTCGGGAGCGTGAATTTCGGCGACGGCATGCTGCTCGTCCGCGGCAAAGGGCGCAAGGAAAGGATTGTCCCGTTCGGGTCGAAAGCCAAAGAGGCGCTGCTCGATTACCTGCCGGCCCGAGAAAAGATCTTGATGGAGAAGAAGCGCTCGAGCGCGGCCTTGTTCCTGAACGCGCGGGGCGACCGGCTCACCACGCGGTCGGTGGACCGCGTGGTGAAAAAATGCGTCCGAGCATTCGGGCCCAACGTCAAAGTGAGCCCGCACTCGCTGCGTCACGCCTTCGCCTCGCACCTGCTGACCGAGGGCGCTGACTTGCGGGCTATTCAGGAAATGCTGGGCCACAAGAGCCTTGCCACGACGCAAAGATACACTCAGGTTTCGATCAGGCAGTTGATGGATGTGTACGACAGGACCCACCCCAAGGCTTGAAGAGGACGGAAAATCTAAAGACCCGCTTGCCCCTTGCCTGCCACCCAGGGTTTGTCCCCTGGGATGGTGCTTCTCTACCCCGAGGCGCTCGGCCGCCGACCCGAACCGCATGGCGCGTTTCGGGCGTCCTGCCGGCTTCGCGGTCCCCTTTAATGGCTCCAGCCGGCGGAATCGTTGACAGGGTCGGGCGCTGGGATAGAATGCCTGCCTGCGAAATCATCGCCTGAATTATGGCCGCGCCCAAAGTCTCCGTCGTCCAGTACCTCAATACGGTGCCGCTCATCTGGGGGATGCTGCGCGGTGAGCAGCAGGGTAAATACGAGCTTGCTTTCACGACACCCGCACGCTGCGCCGACGCCGTGCGGCAGAGAAATGCCGACCTCGGGATCATCCCCTCCATCGAGTACCAGCGAATCGACGGCGCCCAGGTCCTTGCCGGCATTTCCATCGCCTCGAAGGGCGAAGTCAAAAGCGTTCTCCTGCTGAGCAAAGTCCCGGTTGAAAAGATCAAAAACGTCGCCGTGGACAACTCCTCCCGGAGTTCTTCCGCCCTGCTCAGGATCCTTTTCCGCAAGTTCTACAAGCGCATGGTCAACATCACGCCCACGGTCCCGAAACCCGCTGAGATGTTGAAGCGCGCGGACGCGGCGCTGGTGATCGGTGATCCCGCGCTGATTTACGAGGGGCGAGTGCCCGAGGTTTACGACCTCGCGGCCGAGTGGAAGAAGTTCACCGGGCTCCCGTTTGTGTTCGCGCTGTGGGTCGGCCACGAAGACGCGAAGCTTTCAAACTACCGCAAGGACTTCGAGGACTCGCGTGACTACGGGCTCGCGCACGTGGACGATATCGCCGCCGAATACGCTCCGAAGCTGAACATGAAAGTGGAGGGCGTCAAGGTTTACTTGACCCAAAATATCGATTATTCTTTGGATGAGGAGAACCGCAATGGTCTGCGGCTCTTCTACAAGCTGGCGCGCGAGGCGGGAATCATCCCGGTCGAAAAGGACTTGAATTTCGCGTGAAAGCGCGCCCCAAGTCCGCGCCGCTTAAGCCCGGAAAACACGGATGCCTCTAACTCAAGCCCAGGCCCTGGACATGCTCCGCTCGGACGACCTCATCGGCATCGGCATGGAAGCCGACCTGGTGAGGAGGCGGCTCCACCCGGGGAATGTCGTTTCGTACCAGGTGGACCGGAACAT
>QHZM01000384.1 GCA_003224665.1 Acidobacteriota bacterium | reverse complement strand
CGAGCGTCGCCGCCCGGACGAGATTCCCTCTTACACTTTGCACAACTACCGAGTCACCTGGGAGGCGCGCGACAATGACGGAGAAATAGTTGCCGGTGGCGAAAAAGCTCTGCCCGAAATCGGCCCGTCCCAGTCGCTCGAAGGGAGCTGGCCGGCGCTCAAGACGAAGTCCCTGCGGCTTACGCTCACTGTCTACCGGCCGACGGGTTTCGTAGCCGCTCAGGAAATCATTGACTGGTGGGAACCGCGGTCAGACGGGCTCAACATCGAGGAGATGAAGCGCGAGGACATTTCCGTGCCGGAGTGAGCCGCGGCGGTCTCTCGGCCCTTGGCCGCGCGCTCGGGGGGTGCTACGAGATTTCGACCACCACTTTAGTTTTTCCCGCCATGAGCGCTGAGGAGAGCACCACGCGGTCTGGCCGGAGGTCGCCGAGAGATGCCGCGCGCAGGGGCCGTTTATCCGGCGGGTGAATGTGAACGACGACGTCCGAGGCAAACGGGGCCGCAAACTCGACCGTTACCCGCCAGCGAAGTTCCCTGCTCGATTCAGAAACTGACTCCGTAGTCCAACTGAGTTGCCCGGACCGCGTCGGGCACTTTTCTACGCGAATCCTCTCGCCAGGACCAAACCAGTGCTTGGGAGCGGCCTTCTGGAGATGCACCGCCGCCCGGTCGTGTTCCTCGTAGCACAGCAGCCAGCGGAGACCCAGGGCAGGCTGCAATTCGCTGTTGACGACCGCCGACCATGCATACGAGCTCCCTTCGCCCGGGTAATTGCCCGGGAGTAAGGCATCTTCGGGAGCGTAGCGGTTGCCCGAGTCCATGGCGTAGCAGAGGTTCCCGTACAAGGCGAGCAGAAACGGCCGGTAGTCTTCCTGCCGGATGCGGCCTGCGAGCGTGCCGTGTTCCATGAAATTTGACGTCCGCGGGTAGTCGCCGTCGATATTCATTCCCAGGATTTGCTGGCCGGCAAGGGCGCGGTGCTTGAAATGGCCGGCGTCGAGCTCCGGGTCGCCCCA
Source organism: Acidobacteriota bacterium (assembly GCA_003224665.1). Taxonomy (GTDB): domain Bacteria; phylum Acidobacteriota; class Terriglobia; order UBA7540; family UBA7540; genus QHZM01. The sequence goes on along the minus strand of QHZM01000384.1, from coordinate 1,644 downwards.
GTCGCTGGTCCACCAGTCCATCATGTAGCGGTGGTTCTCGTAGCTCGTCAGGTCGTTGGGCTTGCGGCTGGTATCGAAAGCGGTAAAAGGCGTGATGCCTGCTTCCTTCATCGCCGGATTGCGGTCCGCGAGCGTCTTCGCAAGCGACCTCTCGATATCCGTCCGCATTTCGGCAGCCAGCCGAGACGCCGCCGCGCCCTCGCGGCGCAACTCGTCATCGCCCGCATCGCCTCCGGCGCGTTCAAGGCACCGGGCGTGCTCGTGGAGTCCCCGCCACACCCACGAGGCGTTCTGGTAATAGTACGGGTGCGATTCCGGAAAATCGTTGTTCGGCTCCCCGTTATCGGCTTCGGGCGAGCCCCAGATGAGGCCGTGTCGCGGGTCATTCGAAGGGAAAGTATCCTTCGAATACCGGTAACGCCGGACCACAAAATCAATCATCCGGCGGAGGACCGGCAGGCGCCTCCGGAGTGCTGCGACTTCGCGCGTGTAGTCGTAAGCCCGCGCCGAGTTCTCGAGGAACACTCCGGCGTTCAGCGGCGCCTCAACCTGGTCCTGGGTGTTGTAGAGAAAATTGCCGTCCGGAAGAACGTAATGATTCAGGTAGTGCTCGAAGTACGGCTCAACCTCATCGGTCAAATCCCAAACCTCGTGCGCCCACACGAACTCGTAATGCGCCACCGGAAACAAGGCGTGGCTTCGCACGGGGATTTTCGTGTAGGCGCCTTCTCCGATCTGGTAAGTCGGCTCGAGGCCGCGGTAGCTGCAACGCGAAAGCACGATCCCCGCGCGAGCTGCGTCAAGCAGCCCTTCGTCCGGGATTTCCACTTTCATGCGGTCTTCAAAAAAATGGTGCCACTTGTTCCAGATGCCGGCGAGGGCCGAGAAAAAATCGCTCGCGGACCCGTTCCAGTACCGCTCGAAGAACTCGGAAGCCGGCAGCGTCTGCGCGGCGTTCGTGTCGCCCTCCGGAATGAGGGCGCCTTTCTCGCCCCGAGGCAACATGGCCCGGACGCGCCCGAGCGGCCGCGCGTCGGCGCCCGGCGGCAGGACGACCATCACCTCATAGCCCACTCCGAACTTCGGGTTCCAGACGCCGATGTCCGCCGCCGGCAAGTATCCCCCGAGCAGCGTCCGCTTGCTGTAACCGGGGACGTATTCGTACAAGTACTCCGAAGGCAGGAAGCGCCTCGGGTCAAAGAGCCTCCCGGTCAGGTCGGGAGCCCAGAGTGATTGGACGTCCGTCCCGAACTGGCGCGACTTCCCGTCAGCTTCGAGCCAGAGCGACTTTTCGGGTCCGGCTTCCTCGTTGGCCACGAGCGTCCAGCCGACTAGCTCCGGCCCGAGCGCCGCGACGTTTTCGTAACTCGGGTCCTCTTCGGAATTCAAAATGTAATCGCCCAAAACGTCGGCGCCCGCGACGTACCGGGACGGACGCTCAAACTTCACTCCGTGCGGGGTCTCGATCGGGCGGGGGCGGATTTTGGATAGGTCGCCGATGCGCTTCGGGATGCTGGCGATTTCCCCCATCTCCGTCACGTAGGCGATGGCGCCCTGATGGGTCACGTGCTTCTCGAACACGGCAGTCGTCGTGCCGTTGAGCCACGGGAGAATGGCCACGAGTTGCCAGCCTCCGATGGCCTC
>QHZM01000383.1 GCA_003224665.1 Acidobacteriota bacterium | reverse complement strand
CAGGCCCGCGCCGCTGATATAGGCGCTGGCGGCAAAGCCGACGCCGTGGCCGAAGGGGAGCTTGCGGTACTTTTTGTTCCACTCCGCCCGCTCCGCCGCCCGCTTCGTGCACTCGCTGAGCCCGATCGTGCTGACTCTCAGCCCGTTCACGGTCACCGTGTTGGGCTCGACCAGTTGCTTGAGCCTCAAGTCAATCGGATCCATGCCGAGTTTTTCCGCGATCTCATCGAGCTGGATCTCCATGGCGAACCGAGGCTGGGGCGTGCCATGGCCGCGCTTCGGCCCGCACGGCGGCTTGTTGGTGAACACGCGCACCCCCTCGAACTTGTAAGTAGGCAACTTGTAGGTGACGGTCTGCAGCGCGCCGGTATAGTAAACCGTCGCCAAACCGTAGCTGCTGTAGCCGCCGCCGTCGAGAAAAGTCTTAAACTGCATCGCCTGCAGCGTGCCGTCTTTTTTAACACCGGTTTTCATCCACATTTTGACCGGATGTCTGCCGCGATGCACGTAGAACGATTCTTCCCGCGTAAGCGTGATCTTGACCGGCCTGCGCGTGATCATCGAGAGCTTGGCCACGCAGATCTCGTGCGAGAAGGGATCACTCTTGCCGCCGAAGCCGCCTCCCACCGGTGTAGCGATGACCCGGATGCGGCTCGCGGGGAGCCCGAGGACCTTGGCGAGGGCCCGGTGGAGATAGTGCGGAGTCTGGGTCGAAGACCAGACCGCCAGCCTGTCGTCCGGACCGTAAAAGCCTACGGCGCAGTACTGCTCTATCGGGAGATGCGTGTTCCCCTGATAGAAAAAAGTGCCTTCGAAAATGTGGTCCGACTGAGCGAAAGCGCCCTCGACGTCGCCAAACTCAAGCGAGACCGCCTTCTGGATATTGGCGCGCCGGTTCCAGGTATGGATCCGCTCGCTCTCTTCGGTCGAGCCGAGCGCCGCTTCGATGGAAAGAATCGGTTTCAAAACCTCGTATTCGACGTCGATAGTGCCGAGCGCTTTCTCGGCAAGGCTCTCACTGGCGGCCGCCACGGCCGCGACCGGATCGCCCACATAACGCACCTTATCGACTACCAGCGCCTCTTCGTCCTGGGTGGAGGGCATGATACCGAACTTTTCCGGCAAATCCTTCCCTGTGATCACCGCGTAGACGCCCTCGAGCTCGAGCGCCCGTTCGGGATGAACGCCGAGCACGCGCGCGTGCGGGTGCGGGCTCCGCAGCAGCTTCGCATAAATCGTACGCGGGAGATTGAGGTCATCGGCGTAGACGGTCTCCCCCGCGCATTTGGCCATCGCGTCGACCTTCGGCAGCGGCTTCCCAATGACTGAAAAACTCTTTTTTCTCATCGCGCTTCCGCACCTCCAGCCGCAAGCTCGACCGCCTGAAGGATTTTCGTGTAGCCGGTGCAGCGGCAGAGGTTTCCCGACAGCGCTTCGCGGATCTCGTCGCGGCTCGGGTGGGGATTTCTATCGAGGAGCGCCTTGGCCGTAAGCAGAATCCCGGGGATGCAGTAACCGCATTGGGCCGCGCCCAAATCTGCAAAGGCGCGCTGAAGCGGGTGAGGACGCCCTTCCTCCATCAACCCCTCAACGGTGGTAATTTCGACGTCTTCCGACTCGACGCCGAGAAGGAGACAGGAAAGTACCGGCTCACCGTCGAGCAGCACCGCGCAGGTGCCGCACTCTCCCAATTCACAGCCATGTTTGGTCCCGGTCAAACCAAGGTCTTCGCGTAGAACTTCGAGCAACGTTTTGCTCGTTTCCGTGGCAACTTCTTTGATCTCCCCGTTAACCTTCAGGCGCAGCAGTCGCTTGGTCAGTTCTCTTTGAACGCTGTCCGTCTTTGCGTCCTTCTTGCGCTTGGGCATCAGCGTTCCTACGATTTGAAAAATCTTCTTGCTTTGAGCTCGAAACGTGGCAAGGTCCCGGGGGCGACAAGCTCCACCTGCGGTCTAAGGCCAACCGATTCCCGAAACCTCTGCGACACTCTCTCCGCCAGTCCAGCCGAGGAAGCATATTCCGATCCCGGCTCCAGCGTCAGCTTGAGCTCCGTAAGGGCGCTCTGTTGAACCGCCTCGATGCGGAACTCCTCGATCTCCGGAAACTCTCTCATCACGTTCTCAATCGCACTCGGAAACACATTCACTCCGCGCACAATAATCATATCATCCACCCGCCCCAGGACTCCACCCTGCAAGCTCATGAAGGGCCGGCCGCATTCGCAAGGTTGATAACGGGGCTGGACAAGATCTCCGGTTCTGTACCGGATCACGGGACTCCCGATCCTGCCGAGGTTGGTGATGACCAGTTCGCCTTCTTCTCCTTCTTTGACCGCTTGGCCGCTCTTAGGATCGATGACTTCCGCGATGAATTCCTGCTCGTTGACGTGAACGCCTCCGGGCTGCGGCTCGCACTCAAAGCCAAAGGCGCCCACTTCCGTCGCCCCAGGGTGATCGTAGCACTTGGCGCCCCAAGCCTCTTCGATCATCTTCTTCGTGCTAGGAATGCTCGCCCCAGGTTCGCCGGCATGGACACTGATTCTTACGGACGATTGTAGCGCCAGGTCGATGCCGCCCTTTCTCGCCTCGGAGGCCATGTGGAGCGCGTAAGTCGGCGTGCAGACCAACACCGTCGCCTGATAGTCTATGATCGCTTTGAGCCGCTGCGAGGTCGATTGCCCTCCGCCGGAGATCGCCAGTGCGCCGAGCTTTCGCGCTCCCTCCCAGCCGGCCCAAAAGCCGATGAAGGGTCCGAAAGAGAAGGCAAAATA